>JBGSNW010000200.1:0-4414 GCA_041739435.1 Burkholderiaceae bacterium | reverse complement strand
GCTGATCTCACCTTTCGTGGGCCGCATTTACGACTGGTACAAAAAAACCGCGGGCGCCTCGTGGGACGAAGCCGCCATGGCCGATGCCAACGACCCGGGTGTGCAATCGGTGCGCGCGATCTACAACTTCTACAAAAAGCACGGCATCGCCACCGAAGTCATGGGCGCGAGCTTTCGCAACCTGGGCCAGATCACCGCGCTGGCCGGCTGCGATCTGCTCACCATCAGCCCGGAACTGCTGTCTCTGCTCGCCGCCAGCGATACCGATCTTCCTCCGGCGCTCGATGTTGAGGCCGCGAAAGCGATGGACATCCCCTTCGTTCGGTACGACGAGGCGACCTTCCGCTTTGCCATGAACGAAGATGCCATGGCCACCGAGAAGCTGGCCGAAGGCATTCGCGCCTTTGCGGCCGATGCCATCCGGCTCGAACACCTGATGCAGGCCGCCTGAACGCATGTCCGACGCCGCCCTGCGTTTCCCTCGCTGCGACCAGACCGCCGCCTGGCGGGCCCTGCGTGCGCACGGCGAAGCGGTGGGCCACACCTTCGACCTGCGCGACGCCTTCGCCGCCGACCCACAGCGTTTTGCGCGCTTGAGCCAGGCGGCGCCGCAGGTGTTTGCCGATCTCTCCAAAAACCGCATCGACGCCACCACCGAAGGGCTGCTGCTCGAGCTGGCGCGTGAATGTGGTCTGGAGGCGCACCGCGACGCCCTGTTTTCGGGCCAGCCCGTCAACGGCACCGAACACCGTGCCGCGATGCACTTTTTGTTAAGAAATCCGGCCTCAGCCCCCGTCCAATGGTCAAAGTTTGCTATTGAAGGCGTAGCTGACGCGTTGCCCGAGGTGCTGGCCACACGCCAGGCCATGCTGGCCTGGGCCGAGCAGGTGCGTGCCGACGCCACCATCACCGACGTGGTGAACATCGGCATCGGCGGCTCCGACCTCGGGCCGCAGATGGCCGTGCTGGCACTGGATGAATTCGTCACGCCCGCCAAGCGTTTTCACTTCGTCTCCAACGTGGACGGGCATGAACTCGGCGCGCTGCTCCCCAGGCTCAAGCCCCGCAACACGCTGTTTTTGATCGCCTCCAAAACCTTCACCACGGCGGAGACGCTCACCAACGCGCAGTCGGCCCGGCAATGGTTTGTGGAGAGCTGGGGCGCGGATGCGCCGGCGGGGCGCGACGCGGTGCCGGATGTTGCGCGGCACTTTGTTGCGCTCACCACCCACGTGGCCGCGGCGCAGGCCTTCGGCATCACCACCACCTTCGGGTTCCGGGACTGGGTGGGCGGGCGGTATTCGGTCTGGTCGGCCATCGGCCTGCCGCTGGCCATCGCCATCGGGGCGCAGCGCTTCAACGAATTTCTGGCCGGCGCGCATGCGATGGACGAGCACTTTTGCAACGCCCCGCTGGCGCAGAACCTGCCCGTGCGCCTGGGCCTGCTCGACGTGTGGTATCGCAACTTCCTGGGCTTCACCAGCCGCAACCTCGCGCCGTACCACAGCGCGCTGCGGCGTTTTCCCGCCTACTGCCAGCAACTGGAGATGGAGAGCAACGGCAAGCGCGTGGACATGGACGGCCAGGTGCTGCCGTACGCCACCTCGCCCGTGCTCTGGGGCGAACCCGGCACCAACGGCCAGCACGCGTTCTTCCAGATGCTGCACCAGGGCAGCGACGTGATCCCGGTGGAGTTCATCGCCGTCAAAACGCCATCACACGCGCTGGCGGGCCACCACGCCAGGCTGCTGGCCAACGCGCTGGCGCAGGCGCAGGCACTGATGGTGGGCAGCGGGCGCGACGCGGCAAGCCCCGAGGGCCACCGGCACTTTCCCGGCAACCGCCCCAGCACCTTCTTGCTGCTCGACCGCCTGGACCCGGCCAGCCTGGGCGCGCTGATCGCGCTGCAAGAGCACCGCGTGTTCACCAGCGGCGCGATCTGGGGCATCAACAGCTTTGACCAGTGGGGCGTGGAACTCGGCAAGGTGCTGGCCCAGGACATCGAGCCGCGCCTGGCCAGCGGCGACGCCAACGGCCTGGACGGCTCCACCGCCGGGCTTTTGCACAAATTAAGAACAAAATAGGCATCTAGCCCCCGCCGGTAGGTCATTGTTTGCTATCTAAATAGTAATTATCAGGTTTCAACTGGGCAAATATCGTGTTGACCACCAGGGTGGCCAGCGCTTCGCCTTCGACTTCCTCGGCGCTGATCAGCAGCGGATGGCCGCTCTTGGCGACTTGTTCCAGCGTGGGCAGCAGGTCGCGGATGTTGCTGATCTTTTTGTCGTGCAGCAGCATGAACGGGTTGTCGAGGTTACGTCTTTTGCTGCCATGCCAGTATCTCCGGATACAGGTTGAGTGTTGAGCGCTGATCGGCGAAAATTCAACGACGGAAATTCTGCGGTCGTTTGAACAACTTTGGGTTCATTTCCTTGACACCGAATTCGCGAGGTCAAAACGTTTCTTGCTCATGCGTGGCGCGCCAGTCACAATGCGGTTCCGTGAACACGACCAGTCGAAAACAAATGCGCGAATGGCAATGGCAGGCCCTTGCGGTGTTGGCCGCCGCAGTATTCACTCTTGCCGTGAACGGCAGTTCGCTTTCGATGGGTTTCGGACGCGATGACGGTGCGAACCTGTTCAATGCAGTGCGGCTGAGCCCGCTAACCTATTTTCTCGATCCTCCGACCTTGAAGGCTGTGAGCGCGTATGCGCTGACTCCCTGGAACCTGCTGGTCTACAGCATCGGTGTGGCGCTCTTCGGTCTTGATCCCGCCTGGCACCATTTCCACCTTCTCGTTGTAGTCACTGCTTGCGGTTTCCTGACCTACTGGTTCTTGCACCTCTGGCTGTCGCCCGCTATGTCGCTGCTAGGCGCCCTTCTGTTTCTCTCCGGCACGCCGGTGATGTTCATAAGCCATGAGATCATGTCTGGGCATTATCTGTATGGGTTGTTGTTCACGATTGCCGCAAGCCTCTGCTTCGTGCAGGCGGTGCGCAGCGGACGCTGGCTGCCAGCGGCGGCCTCTGCGCTGTTCTTTCTGCTGGCCTGCGCGTGCAAGGAGGTCTTCGTTCCCTTGCCGGTCGTGCTGCTGTTCCTTCCCGAAGGCCGACTGGTCGAGCGGTTGCGCGCCAGTGCATCGCTGTGGCTGGTGGTGGGCGGCTACTTCGGCTGGCGCTGGGAAGTGTTCGAGGGCCACTTGCTAGGCCCGCGGGGGGTGGGCATCGACGCAACGGTAGCGCTGCGACAGTTTGCGCGAATCCCAAGCCTGCTGTTCGGCGCACTTTGGATTTTGCCGGGCGCCGCACTGGCGTTGGCGCTTTGGCGCGCTTCCGCGCGCGGCAGCACGGCCGTTTTCGCGCTTGTTTTGGCTGGCGTTCTGCTCGCGCCGTTGCTCCCAGTGACGTCGGGGGTGGGGGTGCGCATTCCGGACCGGCTGCTGTTCCTTGTCTGGTGGGTCTCGGCATCCCTGCTCGCCATTGCTGCGGCGCGTGTCCTCGGACGGTGGCGCTTCGCCCCGGGTCTTCTGATCGTGATCCTGATCGCCGGGCAACTGGTGATCTCATTGCCCTGGCGCCGCGAGCTCGCCGCGATCAACGAGAAGTGGGCGGCATGGTATGGCTGGGTATTGAGTGATGCAAGTCCGGGGAATCTCCTGCTGCTGGCCGACACGGACTATTTCTGGCAGAAGGCGCATATCGACGGCCTGCGCATGGCCGCGCAGGAGCTGGGCCTTTCGCACAATCGCCGGGGCCGCGTGATAGCAGACACGGAGGGACTGGCCCAGTCGGGTCCCGGCGCACCAGAACAGTACCTTGTGTTCGATGAACGGACGCGGGTGCTGCGGCCTGCGGCGGACACGGCCGAATGGGATCTCTGGGTGGCGAGGCTGCCGAGCAAGCCACCCGAGATTTATATGTTCCGGTCGATCCCGAGAATGGCATTTCTTATGGGTGGCTCGGTGCAGCCGCCGCAAGTGCAGGGTGCCAGGGTATCGATCGAGGGCCAAGTCCCGGACGGTCCATGGGGCCAAAGGTTCCTGGTGCTGGTGCCCGAACGATGCGAGTTCGCCAGCCTGCATCGAAACGTGTTCTCCGGTTCCGTCACCGCCGATGCGGTACGCTCTGCTTCTTTCCGGCTGGAGCTGATGTGCCCGACCCGCGAATCGGCCAGCCGCGTCGCAGCGGGGCTTTGCGTCGTTGCGAACAATTCAGGTGCAATGCTCGTGCCGGCCGGCCAGCCCAACAGAGAGTGCGAACTGCTGACGCGGGGTTAGGGAAATGCTGAATAAGTCCCCGATGCGGTCTGCCACTCATGATGCTCGCGCGTTATGGGTGAAGTGACTGACCGAACGGGATGCGAACGATGATGAGACAAATGACACTGGCGACGGCGAAGGGATTCGAGGTCCAC
>JBGSNW010000228.1:0-1847 GCA_041739435.1 Burkholderiaceae bacterium | reverse complement strand
GCCGCGGCATCCCAGACCTGCTGGCGCCGGTGGCCCGCGAGGGAATGCAGTGCGTCGGCGGCGGCCAGCGCGTTGAGGTCTTTCAAGTCCAGCTGCGCACGCAGGGCCAGATCTTCGGCGCCAGTGAAAGGACCTTGTGCGCGGGCGGCCATGATGCGCTGTGCGCCCGCTTCGCTCAAGCCCCCCGCCAGGCGCAGCCCCAGACGCACAGCGGGCTGTACATCCCGATCGGGCTGTTCTTCGTCGAGAAAATTGGAATCTGACCCCGATTTTTCAAGGGTGCAGTCCCAGTCGCTGTGGGACACGTCGGCGGGGCGGATTTCGATGCCGTGACGACGCGCGTCCTGCACCATTTGCGAGGGGGTGTAGAAGCCCAGCGGCTGCGCGTTGATCATAGCCGCCAGGAAGCAGGCCGGTTCGTGGCGCTTGAGCCAGCAGCTCACGTAGGTGATGAGCGCAAAGCTGTAGGCGTGGCTTTCCGGAAAGCCGTATTCACCAAAGCCCAGGATCTGTTTGAAGATGTTTTCGGCGAACTCGCGCCGGTAGCCCCGTGCCGTCATGCCGTCGATCATGGGTTGGTAAAAATGGTGCACACCACCCCGGCGCTTCCATGCGGCCATGGAGCGGCGCAGCGCATCGGCCTGCGCGCCGCTGAAGCCGGCCGCGATCATCGCGATCTGCATCACCTGCTCCTGGAAGATTGGCACCCCCAGCGTGCGCTGCAGCGCGGGCTTGAGCGCCTCGCGCTCGTAGGCGATCGGCAGGCCGCGCCGCACACGCTCACGCGCCTTCAAATAGGGGTGCACCATGCCGCCCTGGATCGGCCCGGGCCGCACGATGGCCACCTCGATCACCAGGTCGTAGAACACACGGGGCTGGAGGCGCGGCAGCATGGACATCTGGGCCCGGCTCTCGATCTGGAACACGCCCACCGTGTCGGCCTGGCAGATCAGGTCGTAGGTGGCCGGGTCTTCCTGGGGAATGTGGTGCAGCGCCCATTGCCCGCCGCGCAGCTTGTTGCGCAGGTCAAGGCAGCGGCGGATAGCGCTGAGCATGCCCAGGGCGAGCACATCGACCTTCATCAGGCCCATGGCTTCGAGGTCGTCCTTTTCCCACTGGATGACCGAACGCTCGGCCATGGCCGCGTTTTCCACCGGCACCAGCCGCGTGAGTTTGTCCTGCGTGAGCACGAAGCCGCCCACATGCTGGCTCAGGTGCCGCGGAAAACCCATGATCTGCCGTGTGAGATCGACCCACAGCGCGATGCGGGGGTCGTCCGCCGCCAGGCCCGCCGCCGCCACGCTGTCGCGCAGGCTGTCGGTCATGAGGCCGTCGTCGAACCACTGGTGCGCCTTGGCAAATGTGTCCACCAGCGGTCCGGGCAGGCCCAGCGCCTTGCCCACGTCGCGCACCGCACTGCGGGTGCGCCAGGTGATGACCACGGCGGCAATGGCGGCGCGCTCGCGACCGTATTTTCGGTAGATGTACTGGATGACCTCCTCGCGCCGCTCGTGCTCGAAATCGACGTCGATGTCGGGCGGCTCGTGGCGTCGCGCGTGGCTGATGAAGCGCTCGAGCAGCAGGTGCGAATGCATCGGATCGACCGCGGTGATGCCCAGGCAGAAACACACCGCCGAATTAGCCGCCGACCCCCGGCCCTGGCAAAGGATGTGCTGGCTGCGCGCAAAACGCACGATGTCGTGCACCGTGAGAAAGAACATCTCGTATTGGCATTCGGCAATCAGCCGCAGCTCCCTGGCCAGCGCGCGCCGCAGCTTCCAGGGCAGCCCCTGCGGGTAGCGCGTGCGCGCCCCCTCCAGCGTGAACCGCCGCAGCGCCTGGGTGGG
>JBGSNW010000201.1:0-2029 GCA_041739435.1 Burkholderiaceae bacterium | reverse complement strand
GTCGAACACCTCGCCCGCCGCCTTGTCCACGATGGCCCGCGTGACCAGGGTCTGCCCACCCGCGTAAGCCCCCAGCAGGGCGCGGTCGCACAGCAGGTTGATCCGGCGCGGCACACCGCGCGAAAGCACATGAACGCGCTGGATCGCACGGCGGTCAAACGGACGCGCGGTGGTCAACCCCGCCACCGCCATGCGATGCGCGATGTACTGCCCGGTTTCCTGTTCGGTCAGCGGGCCCAGGTGATAGCGGGCAATCACACGTTGGGCCAGCTGCTCCAGTTCGGGCTGCGCCAGCATCCGTCGCAGCTCGGGCTGGCCAATGAGAACAATCTGCAGCAGTTTGCGCTCGTGGGTCTCCAGGTTGGTCAGCAGGCGAAGCTGCTCCAGCACGTCGGCGGAGAGGTTTTGCGCCTCGTCGATGATCAGCACGTTGTGTTGCCCTGCGGCATGGGCGCGCAGCAAAAACGTGTTGAGCGGGTCGATGTAGTCCTTGATGGTGGCCGGGCCGCCGTCCGGATGCGGGCGCTCGATGCCGAATTCGTCGCACACCGACTGCAGCAGTTCGTGCACCGTCAACTTGGGGTTGAAGATGTAGGCCACGTTGCAGTTGGCGGGGACTTGCTCCAGAAAACACCGGCAAACGGTGGTCTTGCCGGTTCCGATCTCGCCGCTCAACAACACAAAACCACCACCACCGCCCAACCCGTAGAGCAAATGGGCCAGCGCCTCGCGATGCCGCTCGCTCATGAACAGGTACCGCGGATCGGGCGCGATCGAAAACGGGTCCTGCTTCAGGCCGAAGAATTGGGCGTACATGCCCGAAAGGATACCGGTCTGGGCATCAGGGCGACAACCGGGCTCCACCGATGGGTGAAACGCAACCCGGGAAGTGGCGTTGTTTGCTACATTATAAATAGCTAACTATGACCAATCGACGGGGGCAAAGGCCATATTTTTCATAAAATTCAGGCTTCGAACGAGGGATGGGACTGGCGGATGCGGTTGGTGGCCATCGCGGCGGCGGCGGTGCGCGTTTCCACGCCCAGCTTGGCAAAGATGTGCTCCAGGTGCTTCTTGACGGTGGCCGGGCTGGCACCCAGGATGTCGCCAATGTCGCGGTTGATCTTGCCCTTGACCACCCAGTACAGCACCTCCGCCTCCCGGGCCGTGAGGCGAAACGCCAGGCTCATGGTCTCGATGACCTGGGCGTCGGACACCTCGCGCATGACGATGAGCCAGTCGCCGCCCTCCTCGTCGCCATCGCCCTGGCGGTGCAGGCGCAAGGTCAGCCGACGGGCTCCGCGCTCAATGCTCAGACGTGGCGGTTCGGCGTGTGGCGTCAACAGCATTTGCCGACGCAACCAGTCAAGCAAGACCTCCGGCGCGTGGGATGTGACGGCACCAAAATAGTCGTGCAACAGCTCACGCGCCAGCGGCGTCTGCCACATCAGCCGCCCGTCACCGGCCCGCACGGTGATGCTGGCGTAGCCAAACGCGTCCAGCGCGTTGCGCGCCTGGCGCTTCTCGCGCGCGCCCTGCAGGTGCACGCCCATGCGCGCCAGCACCTCCTTGGGCTTGAGGGGTTTGGTCACGTAGTCCACGCCACCGGCCTCCAGCGCGGCCACGAGGTACTCGGTGTCGGTCAGGCCGGTCATGAAGATGATGGGAATGTGCGCGGTCTGCTGCGACGCCTTCAGGCGCTTGGCCACCTCGAATCCGTCCATGCCCGGCATCATCGCGTCCAGCAGCACGATGTCGGGCAGCGCCTGGCTCGCCCGCTGCAGCGCCGCCTCGCCGTGGGTGGCCACGAGCACGGTGTAGCCGGATTCGTCGAGCGCGTCGTGCAGCACCGCGAGGTTGTCGGGCACGTCGTCCACGATCAACACCACGTCGCTCGCGCTGTTGAATGAGGCCCCCACGCTTGTCACTTCGTGTACTGCGCTGCCCCCCGAGGGGGCTGAGCTTGCTTGGGAGCGGCCCGGCGCGGCGCTCTGTGGCCCCCACGCTTGTCACTTCCCTGGGTCGCGCG
>JBGSNW010000143.1:0-3065 GCA_041739435.1 Burkholderiaceae bacterium | reverse complement strand
GTGGACCTCGAATCCCTTCGCCGTCGCCAGTGTCATTTGTCTCATCATCGTTCGCATCCCGTTCGGTCAGTCACTTCACCCATAACGCGCGAGCATCATGAGTGGCAGACCGCATCGGGGACTTATTCAGCATTTCCCTAGGCTTCGCTGGTGGTGTTGTGTTTTCGCACTCGGTTGGTTTGTTACCGTACAGAGCCATTCGGCCATTTGCCCGAGGCTTGCATCTTTGTCAGGCGTCTGCGCGTCTGCGACCACCCTTGGAGATGCATCCATGCTTCACGTCCCTTCGCTGTCCCAACTGCCCGCCCAGCAGGTGCCGCCTACGGCAATGCGGGCGATCTTCACTCAGCGTGCCAATGCCGTGGTCCCGTTGGCCTGGTCCTGCACGGCCGCCGCGTTCTCGGGCACAGGGGGACTGGTCAGCGGTGACGACTTGGCCGAACTGATCCGCCGCCGCTGCGAGGTGGTCGAATGGCTGCCCAGCTTTCAACCGGTGTCGCGGGTGGCGCGCTGGATCGTGACCCGCGCGGTGGTCTCGCTCGACAGCCCCTGGGGTCCGATGCTCCCGTTGTTCCAGTTCGACCTGCTCACCGCCTCGGTGGTGGGAGCCATGGCGCCGTTGCTGGCAGAGTTGCGCCCGGTGTTCGACGACGCCGAGCTGGCGCTGTGGTTTGTCACGCCCAACGCCTGGCTGGGCGGCACTCGCCCGGTGGTGGCGATGCACCACAGCCTGCCCAAGGTGTTGCAGGCTGCTCGCGCCGACCGCTTTGTGGCCAGCGGGTATTGAGGATCAGGGCGTCGGCTTCGTCTTGTCCTGCATGCAGCGCGGGGAAGGGGGGGTCGTGTGTCCGGGCAATCAGATGCGTGGTTCGCCGTTGGCATTGACGAGGATGGTGCGGCCGGGGGGCGAGGTCATTTGCACGCGGTGCCCGATGCCGCCGAAGGTGTAGGTCACGTCCCAATAGTCGGGTTGACCGGAGCGGCTGGATGTTTGCGTGCAGCGCTGCACGTCCTGCGTCTGCGGTTCGTTGCCATAGCCGTTTCGCCCCACGTTGGAGCCCACGGCCGCACCGGCCACGGCACCACCCACGGTGGCGATATCGCGGCCGGTGCCTTTCCCGATCTGGTGACCCAGGATGCCGCCGATCACCGCGCCGGCGATGGCGCCGGGCACGTTGGGCTGGCGCGGCTGCACCACCTCTTCGCGCTCGATCCAGCAGCGTTGGCCGCTGTTGGGCCCCACGACCGCGTGAACCGAGGTCACCTCGGCTTCATACAGGCGCTCCTGGTTGCGCCGGCGGTAGTCGCGATGGTCGGGTTGTTGCTGGGCTTGCGGGTATTGGCCGGGGTACGGGTAGACCGGCGCGGGCGTTTGCGACACCGGTTGTTCGTACACCGGATAGGGCGCGACGCAGCCCGCCAGCCCCGTCACGGCCAGGGTGGCCACGGTGGTGAGGCGCAACAGGGGGGATGATGAGTGCGTGTGGATGTCTCTCATGGTGAACTCCAGGGTGTGAAAGCTGAATGGGGATGCCGGTGGTGGGGTTTCTGGCCTGCGGTTTGAAGGATGCCTTCATCGTGCGCCTCTGGTCTGTTCGTTACCGCTCTTGAACGATGTCCATTCGGTAAAGAAGGTCAGCAGTTCTTGCAAGGTTTGGGGGCCGTTGAGTGCGCCACCGAACAGACCCCGACCCCCCCACAGGTCTACAAAGGCTGTCGCCCTTGCGCAGCTTTTGCGCAGGTGTTTGAACCTGGAGTTGCCCATGCCGAAATCCACCGCCTTTGCCCCGAGCTGGGACACCTCTTCGTTCGGGCACCCGGCCGATATCTCGCCGCTGGAATGTTCGGCGCTGGGCGAGCATCTTTCGCTGTGCAGCCGATCGCGCGGTCCCCTGCAGGCCTTGCGCACGGGCGCGGCCGTTGTACGTGGCTTCGTGGTGCCGAGGCTCGTCACCACCGCGTTCTTCATCGCATTGATCGCGGGCACCTCGTGGCTTGCCTCGTAGGTGATGGCGGGAAGCGAACAACCCGGTCAACACGACTGGGTACCGCAGCCGGTGTGGCACATGCTGGACGCCGCGCTCGGGCCGGCGCTGGAGCCCATTCGGGCTGAAATTTTTGGCCTGGCGCGTTTCGAACAGCACGGTCGCAGCCTGGCCGCGTCGCACCACGCCGCGCGCGCACTGTTTGGCAGCGCCACCTTCTACCCGCGCCTGCAAAGCAACATCCAGAGCCTGCGCTCTTCCTACAAGCACATCGCCGGCCACGCGTACAGCGGGCACGACATCAGCCCCGGCGCCGAATGGCTGTTTGACAACTTTCACCTGATCGAAGACCAACTGCGCGAGATCCGAGAAGGTCTGTCCGGGCGCTACTACAGCACTCTGCCCGTGTTGCAGGACGCGCCGCTGCAGGGCCTTCCGCGCATCTACGGCATCGCCTGGGCGTTCGTGGCGCACACCGACGGCGCGTTCGATGAAACGCTGCTGACCCACTTTCTCAATGCCTACCAGGAGGTGCACGAACTCAGCCACGGCGAACTCTGGGCGCTGCCCACCACGCTGCGGGTGGTGCAGGTGGAAAACCTGCGTCGCCTGGCCGACCGCATCGCCAGCTACAAGGCCGCGCGTGAACTCGCAGGCCTGATCGCGCACCGCATCGACGATCTGGCGTTGGCCACCGTGTGCGAGTTCCACGCCATGGCCGAGCGGCGCGGCGTGAGCCGCGTCTTCCTGTACCACCTGGCGCAAAACCTTGCCGGCCACCGCCCGCCCACCGGTGACGTGTTCCTCCATCAGGTGCGCCCCTGGTTGCACGAGACAGTGCCCGATCTGGCTGCCCTGCAGGCGCAGCACCATGCCGATCAAGCGGCCGACCACCTGAGCGTGGGCAACGCCGTGACCGCGCTGCGCCTGATTGGCGCGGCCGACTGGATGGGCATCGTGGCGCGCACCAGCCGCGTGATGCAGGTCATGCTGACTTCCAGTGTGTTCGCCGCCGAGGACGACGCCACCCGAAGCACCACGCTTCACCGCATCGAACGCCTGGCCGTGTAGAGCCAGCGC
>JBGSNW010000139.1:0-5909 GCA_041739435.1 Burkholderiaceae bacterium | reverse complement strand
GTGGACCTCGAATCCCTTCGCCGTCGCCAGTGTCATTTGTCTCATCATCGTTCGCATCCCGTTCGGTCAGTCACTTCACCCATAACGCGCGAGCATCATGAGTGGCAGACCGCATCGGGGACTTATTCAGCATTTCCTTAGGCGCATCTCGGTCAGCTCGCTTTGCTGATTGAGCTGTTGTTGGAAGCCTTCAAATACGCGACCTTCCTGCGTATTGAGCAGGTTGGCATGGCCGTCGAGCAACTGATCCATCACCGCGCCCCGGTGGTACTGGGCACTGATGATGGCCTGGCGCAGCGCGCGGTCGGCTTCGCGCCAGGAATCCTCCACGCGCCGGAAGTCGGCGCGCAGGCTGGTGGCAAGGGCATAGACCTCGCGGATGCCTTCGATGGCCTGCTCCTCGGTCAGGGTGGCGATGCGGCCCGCGCGAACATCGTCCAACTGTTGCTGCAGCTCGGCCATGCGGCGCTCAAGATGCGCGGTACGGCTTTGCGGATCGGGGTTGAGCGCGGCTGCCAGGTTGTCGATTTCGCGCTGCACCACGGCGAGGCGCGAAGCGGTAGAGGTCATCATGCGCTGGTCCAGCTGCGCCACGAAGCGCAGGGCGGTCTTGAGCGCATCAGTCTCGTGGATGCGGCCTTCCCGTTCGGTAATCAGTCCGCGCTTGATCCAATCGCGCAGTTCGTGCCGCGCCTGCGAGGCCACGTCCTCAATGGCGATCTCGAAGTCGGGATCGTTGGCATGCGCGGCCAGCATGTCCGCCAGCGCCTGCACGGCGGCATCGAACGGTACGCCGTCGCGCTGGTGCTCGAACAACGCCTCCAAGCCACTGAGCATCAACGGGCCGCGCCGCGCCGCCAACAACATCCAGGCTGGGTGCTGCTGGCGAGCGTGCACGTATTTCTGCGTGCGTTGCTGGTTGAGGGTGGCCATGGGGAAAGCGTCAGCGACGGAAGGCGGATAGGAAATACAACCTTATCACGACAGGTATGACACAGGCGTTGGGCCACAAAACTGCCGTGATCTTTGCAAACTCGGGATCACAGCGACCTCTCTGGCGTGAATTTTGGCCTCGGGGCTGTTTTGTGCTCACCACACACCTTGCCCAGCCCTGCGGTGCATGTGCACCACCGTTTCCCCGCCTTCCCCAAAAGCCCAATATCAAATCACCATGTTCCGAGATTGCATTCACCGTCGATGATGTACCTGCGGCGGTGGAACGTGCAGTGACAGCAGGTGTGTAGTTTCTCACGACGTTATTCCCATCAAGACCAAGGCGAGAAACTGGAGGGCGGTGG
This sequence comes from Burkholderiaceae bacterium, assembly GCA_041739435.1. Classification (GTDB taxonomy): domain Bacteria; phylum Pseudomonadota; class Gammaproteobacteria; order Burkholderiales; family Burkholderiaceae_C; genus PHCI01. Next base: position 4,611 of record JBGSNW010000139.1, on the reverse strand, counting down.
GCAGTAGCTGAGTGAGGACGGTGAAAGTTGTAGTGATACATCCAGGGCGCCAGCTCGCTGGCGCGGGCATCCGAGTTGGGGTAGGTGAAGGCATAGGCCCACTCGCGCAGCAAGGTCTGAATGAATCGCTCGGCTTTGCCATTGGTGCGCGGGGTGTAGGGGCGCGTGCGAATGTGCTTGATGCCCAGGCGGCGCAGCAGCTTGGCAAAGCGCCGTGACTTGTAAGCCGAGCCGTTGTCGGTCATCACCTGCGCAACGCGCACGCCCAAAGCCTTGTAGTAGCGCAAGGCAGCCAGCAGGAAAGCGCAGGCGCTGGTGGCTTTCTCATCGGCCAGCAGCAGGCTGAAGCCCACCCGTGAGTGGTCATCAATGGCCACATGCAGCGCTTGTGAGCCCGCCCGAGGCGTGTTCTGGGTCCGGTCGCCCGTGACGCGGTGGCCCGGCTTGTCAAAGCGGTGCAGCTTCTTGGTGTCCATATGCAGCAGCTCCCCGGGGCTGGCACGTTCATAGCGCTTGACGGGCACAGCGTCCTGCAAGGCGGGCAGTCTGGCCAAGCCAGCGCTCTTGCAGGCGCGCGCCACGGCGCTCCTGGACAGGCCAACTCGCTCGGCAATGCGCTCATAGGTCAGGCGCTGGTTGCGCCGCAGGGCCACAGCCCGCTCGATCTTGCTGGGGCAGCTGCGTTCAGGGCTACGGTGCGGCCGGGAGCTGCGATTCACCAGCGCGGCAGCACCGGCTTGGGCAAAGCGCAGGCGCCATTTGGCGGCCGTGCGGGTGCTCAAGCCAGCGGCTGCAGCCGCTGGCTTGAGACCAATTCGATCAATTTCTCGAACCAAATGGGCTCGACCTTTGGGCGTCATTAAGGCATTCTTGTGGATGTTCATCCGGGGAGTCCTGAAGGGGTTTGGGAGATGACAGAACCTCCATCTTCCTTCACCTCGGATGAACAACCTCTTGGGAAACTACAGCGTTTGTTGTTTCATCAGCTTGTAACGCTTCACCCCACGGACTGGTGGACCTTAATCAGCATTGCCCTAAGGGAGCCCACATCCACTGGTTACGACCATCGACATCCGCGATGCACAAAAGGTCTTGACACCCGTCAGGCATCACAATCGTGCACGAGGGCCGGCTGGCTTGGAACGACCACGCCGCCAACAACCAGTCAGCCATCACTCTTGCCACAGTCCTTTGTTGCCTTAACGCCTCTGCGGCGGCAAATCCGTGCAACTGCCATGCGCCACTTCACCCGCCATGCCGATGCTCTCGCCCAGCGTTGGGTGCGGATGAATCGTCTTGCCGATGTCCACCGCGTCGGCGCCCATCTCGATGGCCAGGGCGATCTCGCCGATCATGTCGCCCGCGTGCGTGCCAACGATGCCGCCGCCCAGGATCTTGCCGTGGCCATGGGCCTCCGGGCCGTCGTCAAACAGCAGCTTGGTGTAGCCCTCGTCGCGGCCGTTGGCAATCGCGCGGCCCGAGGCGGTCCAGGGGAACAGGCCCTTCTTGACCTTGATGCCCTGGGCCCTGGCCTGGTCCTCGGTCAGGCCCACCCAGGCCACTTCCGGGTCGGTGTAGGCCACGCTGGGGATGACGCGGGCGTTGAAGGCGACCGCGGCAAGCTCTTTGTGGCCCTGCAGTTCACCAGCGATCACTTCGGCCGCCACATGCGCCTCGTGCACAGCCTTGTGCGCCAGCATGGGCTGGCCCACGATGTCGCCGATGGCGAAGATGTGCGGCACGTTGGTGCGCATCTGGACGTCGACGTTGATGAAACCGCGGTCCGTCACGGCAACGCCGGCCTTGTCGGCGGCGATCTTCTTGCCGTTGGGCGTGCGCCCCACGGCCTGCAGCACCAGGTCGTACACCTGCGGCGCGGGCGCGGTGCCGCCCTCTTCCGCTGCGGCGAACGTCACCTCAATGCCTTCGGGTGTGGCCTTGGCCCCCACGGTCTTGGTCTTGAGCATGATGTTGTCGAAGCGGTGGGCGTTCATCTTCTGCCACACCTTGACGAGGTCGCGATCGGCGCCCTGCATCAGACCGTCGAGCATTTCCACCACGTCCAGGCGCGCCCCCAGGGTGCTGTAGACCGTGCCCATCTCCAGGCCGATGATGCCGCCGCCCAGGATCAGCATGCGCTTGGGGTTGTGCCCCATGGCGAGCGCGCCGGTGGAGTCCACCACGCGCGGATCGTCGGGCATGAAGGGCAGGCGGACCGCCTGCGAGCCGGCGGCGATGATGCACTTCTTGAAAGCCACGACCTTCTTGCTGCCGGTCTTGTCCTGGCCGGTGCCGGTGGTCTCTTCCACTTCGACGTGGTTGGGGCCGACGAAGGCACCGTAGCCGCGCACGGTGGTGACCTTGCGCATCTTGGCCATGGCCGCCAGGCCGCCGGTGAGCTTGCCCACCACCTTGTTCTTGTGGCCCAGCAGTTTGGTGCGGTCCACCACGGGCTCGGCAAAGCTCACGCCCAGATCGGCAAAGTGCCTGACCTCGTCCATCACCGAGGCCACGTGCAACAGGGCCTTGGACGGGATGCAGCCCACGTTCAGGCACACGCCGCCCAGGGTGGCGTAGCGCTCGACCAGCACCACCTTGAGGCCCAGATCCGCCGCGCGGAACGCCGCGCTGTAGCCGCCAGGACCGGCGCCGAGCACCAGCACGTCGCATTCCAGATCGGCTGTGCCAGTATAACTACTAGCTACATTTTCAGTAGCAGTGTTTGACGGTTTCACGGGGGCCGAAGGCACTTTTTGTTCAAATTCAGTGGCTGCAGGGGGTGCGGAGGGCGTCGGGACGGCAGCCGCACCCGAAACTTCGAGCAGCAGCACCACCGACCCCTCGGCCACCTTGTCGCCAATCCTGACCTTGAGTTCCTTCACCACGCCCGCGGCCGAGGACGGGATTTCCATCGACGCCTTGTCGGACTCCACGGTGATGAGGCTCTGCTCGGCCTTGATCGTGTCGCCGGGCTTGACCAGCAGCTCGATGACGGCCACCTCGGAAAAATCACCGATGTCCGGTACCTTGATTTCAATAACGCTCATTTCGTGTCTCCAGAAGCGGCGCGGGCATGGTCCGCGCTCATCGTTTCAGTTTGATCGTGAACACCTCCACCGGCCCGGCGGAGTTCTTGTCGAATTCGCAGCCGGCCAACATGCCGGCCGTGGCCACTTCGCGTGCGGTCTTGGCCTTGTCCCACACGGCGTGCATCGCCCCGAGCGCAAACGCGCGGCCCGAACCGATGCCCCAGAACTCGTTGAACTCGAACACCTCGCGGTAGCTGTACAGCCCGTAGATCCCCGTGGCATTGGCAATGACCACACTGAACTGGCTGGACTCGTAAGGGTCGTTGTCGTCTTCCTTGGTTTGCAGGAAAAACGTCTCTTTCAGCATCGGATGCAGCCGGGTGAAGGTGTCGAACACCTCGTCCTTGCCGTTGAGCTTGAGGTGTTCCTTGGGCAGGTTCGTCATGGCCCGGCGCAGCACGGGAAAGTGCGCCACCGACCCGGCCATGCCGATGTAACTCGGCCCCCCGGGCGTGTCCAGCTTGAACAGCTTGGAGTTTGCCTCGTACCGGTGCGCCAGCCGCGTGTCGCCGAACGTCACCAGCGTGTCGGCGGCAATGGCCACCTGCCCAGCCTTCTTGACGACAACAACCGTCGTCACAGGATGACACGCCGGAAGTCGCCCAGCAACTGGCCCACGTACGCGTTGAAGCGCGCCGCGGACGCGCCGTCGATCACACGGTGGTAGTAGGACAGCGACAGCGGCAACATCAGGCGCGGCTGGAAGGTCTTGCCGTCCCACACCGGCTTCATGAAGCCCTTGGACAGGCCCAGGATCGCCACCTCGGGGGCATTGACGATGGGCGTGAAATGCGTGCCCCCAATACCGCCCAGCGAGCTGATCGAAAAGCAGCCGCCGGTCATGTCGGCCGGGCCCATTTTGCCGTCGCGCGCCTTCTTGGCGAGATCACCCATCTCCTGGCTGATCTGCATGATGCCTTTCTTGTCGGCATCGCGCAGCACCGGCACCACCAGGCCGTTGGGCGTGTCCGCCGCGAAGCCGATGTGGAAATACTGCTTGTAAACCAGCTGGTCGCCGTCCAGGCTGGCGTTGAAGTCCGGGTATTTCCTGAGCGCCGCCACCACCGCCTTGATCACGAACGCCAGCATCGTCACCTTGACGCCGGATTTTTCGTTCTCCTTGTTGGTGGACACGCGGAAGGCTTCCAGCTCTGTGATGTCCGCCTCGTCGTTGTTGGTGACGTGGGGGATCATCACCCAGTTGCGATGCAGGTTGGCGCCGCTGATTTTCTTGATGCGGGAAAGATCCTTGCGCTCCACCGGACCAAACTTGGCGAAGTCCACCTTGGGCCAGGGCAGCAGACCCAGCGCCGCACCGGAGTCGCCAGCCGCCGCGGCCGCAGGCGCTTTGGCCGCCTGAGCCCGGGTCTGCATGGCACCGGCCATGACGGCCGCGGTAAAGCCCTGCACGTCGGCCTCGGTGATGCGCCCTTTGGGGCCGCTGCCCTTCACCTCGGCCAGCGGCACGCCCAGTTCTCGCGCGAACTTGCGAACCGAAGGCGACGCGTGCGGCAGCCCCAAG
>JBGSNW010000113.1:0-2957 GCA_041739435.1 Burkholderiaceae bacterium | reverse complement strand
CGCCCCCGCCCGCGCTGGAGCCCACCGACCCGCGCTGCGAACGCGGCGACATCCGCTATGCCCGCCTCAGCCCGGAACAAGTGCCCCTGACCGAATGCCTCAAGGACACGGTGGCACGCGTCATGCCGTTCTGGAACGAGTCCATGGCACCGGCCATCCGGTCCGGCAAACAGGTGCTGGTGGCCGCGCACGGCAACTCGATCCGCGCGCTGGTGAAGTACCTGGACGGCATTTCGGACGACGACATCGTTGGCCTGAACATCCCCAACGGCATCCCGCTGGTGTACGAGCTGGACGCACAGCTCAAACCGCTGCGCCACTACTACCTGGGTGACGCCGAGGCCGCGGCGCGCGCTGCAGCGGCTGTCGCGGGGCAGGGCCGGGCCTGAGAGGCTGAGCCCCGGGGGGGGCGAAAGCCCCCGGCTTCGTCCGCGGTCCCATTTGTAGGGGTTTCGCTGACACACGTAGCGCCATTCCCCTACAAAAGCCCGCCAATCCGGCGCCGAATTCCTTCTTGAAGCCCCCATCAAGGAGTTCAGGATGTCCGCCACCACCACCAAGATTCTCGCCCTCCCCCTGGCTGCGCTGCGCGCACGTCGCCGCATGGTGATCCTGGCCAGCCTGGCCGTCATCTGGGTGGTGGGCACCGTGAGCACGGCGCGCGCCGAACCACTGCGGCTGGAGGCCGCCGCCCAGGAAGCCGTGGGCGTGCACGCCGTGGCCACAGCCGCCCACCTGTGTGGCTTCATGAATGAGTCGGACCTGAATCGCGTGCGCATCCGCATGGACCGCGTCCATGGCGTACAGCTCGAAAAATCCGACCGCGAAACCTACCTGATCCTGCGCACTTCCGACAGTTTTCGCAACCGTGTGTACAGCCAGGCCTTGCGTCAGGCCCATGCCGGCTGCACCGCCGATCTGCGCCAGATGTGGAGCGAGGTCCACGCCTCGCTGGTGTTCGCCGACATTGCCAGCCAGGACAAACACGCCGAACTGAGCCCGGCACCCGCCGCCAACTGAAGGCGTCACGCCGTCCAGCCTGTCCCGGCATCCTTTCTTTTCTGAATGCGCAGGCGCCTTTGCCTGCGCTTTGCATGCCTTCACGGAACCCTCACTCGCCGGCACGTTCCAAGGTGTATATTGCCGTGGAAAGGTGTTGAACATGGGTCATAAACTCAAGGTAGCGGGATGGATTGCGGTCGGGGCACTGGCCGGTGCACTGACCACGGTGTCACTGCAGACCGTGGCGCGGGGCGCGCTGGCGCCATTGCCGCTGGAAGAACTGCAGCAGTTGGCCGCCGTGTTTGGCATGGTCAAGAGCGACTATGTCGAGCCGGTGGACGAGAAAAAACTCATCACCGACGCCATCTCCGGCATGGTGGCCAGCCTGGACCCCCATTCGCAGTATTTCGACAAAAAATCCTTCAAGGAATTCCGCGAAGGCACCAGCGGCCGCTTTGTCGGCGTGGGCATTGAAATCACCCAGGAAGACGGTCTGGTCAAGGTGGTGTCGCCCATCGAGGGCTCGCCGGCGTTCCGCGCCGGCCTCAAGCCCAACGACCTCATCACCAAAATCGACGACACCGCCGTCAAGGGCCTGCCGCTGAACAACGCCGTCAAAAAAATGCGGGGCGAGCCCAATACCAAAGTGGTGCTCACCATCTTCCGCAAGGACGAAAACCGCAGTTTCCCCGTGACCATCACGCGCGAGGAAATCCGTACACAATCGGTGCGCGCCAAGGTCATCGAGCCCGGCTACGCCTGGGTGCGGCTGAGCCAGTTCCAGGAGCGCACGGTGGAAGACTTCGCGCGCAAGCTCGAAGAGATTTACAAGCAGGAACCCCACCTCAAGGGCCTGGTGCTGGATTTGCGCAACGACCCGGGCGGCCTGCTGGACGCCGCGGTGGCCGTTTCGGCGGCTTTTTTGCCAGAAAACGTAACCGTTGTATCCACCAACGGCCAGTTGCCTGAAAGCAAGTTTGTCTACAAGGCCAGCCCCGACTACTACCAGCGGCGTGACCGCGGCAACGCACTTGAGCGGCTGCCCGCCGCGCTGAAGAGCGTGCCCCTGGTGGTGCTGGTCAACGAAGGCTCGGCCTCGGCCAGCGAGATCGTGGCCGGTGCCCTGCAAGACCACAAGCGCGCCATCATCATGGGCAGCCAGACTTTCGGCAAGGGTTCGGTGCAGACCGTGCGCCCGCTGGGCCCCGACACCGGCCTGAAGCTCACCACCGCCCGCTACTACACGCCCAGCGGCAAATCGATCCAGGCCAAGGGCATCGTGCCCGACGTGATGATCGACGAGAGTGAAGAAGGCAATATTTTTGCGGCACTGCGCACCCGCGAGGCCGACCTCGAAAAACACCTGGGCAGTGGCCAGGGCGCCGAGCAAAAAGACGCCGCCCGTGAAAAAGCCCGTGCCGAAGCCGTCAAAAGGCTGGAAGAAGAGTCCAAAAAACCGCAGGCCGAGCGCCGCATGCCCGAATTCGGCACCGACAAGGATTTCCAGCTCGCGCAGGCGCTCAACCAGCTCAAGGGCCGCCCGGTGCTGGTCAGCAAGACCCTGACCGAGCGCAAGGACGAGAAAAAGGAAAACTGAGCAAGGCCATCGGCCCCACGGGCCCGGGCCGCCGAAAAAGACCAGCCACCGTCCCGGTGTGCTGGTCTTTTTTTCATGAGCCCCGTGCCTCCCGAGCCGACCGACCCGGACCATGCGGCCGGTTTGCGCGGAAAATCAGCGCCATGACCGACACCATCACCGACGACCAACTGCTCCGCTACTCGCGCCACATTCTGCTCAATGAAATCGGCGTGGAGGGCCAGGCCCGGATTCTGGCCGGGCGCGCGCTCGTGATCGGCGCGGGCGGGCTGGGCTCCCCGGTGGCGCTGTACCTGGCGTCAGCGGGCGTGGGCCACATCGCCCTGGTGGACGACGACGCCGTGGACATGACCAACCT
>JBGSNW010000092.1:0-1556 GCA_041739435.1 Burkholderiaceae bacterium | reverse complement strand
GGCGGCGCCGCGAAATGGACCGTGACGCCCCGCTCGTCGGTCAGCGCCAGCGGCACCGCCGCGTGGGCCAGGCCCAGCCATCCCGCCAGCGCCACCATGATCAAGCCGCGCAAGGCACGACGCCACGGGTTGGAAATAAATCCTGAATCAATAGCAAACAATGACCATTTTACGGGGGCTGAAGGCATATTTTGTTCAAAATTTCGCAAAAACATGCCCATTCCAGCCCATTCGCCCTCGGGCCGCATGGATTGCCGCTCAGCCATGTCGGGCCGCCCATGCGCCAACGATGCGATGCAACTGCTCCACCCCGTCGGTCAGCGCCGCGGGCCCGGGCTGCAGGATGTCGGCCGACTTGATTTCGAACAGCTGCCCATGGCGCACCGCGTCGACGCCCGCCCATCCCGGGCGTGTGACCACCTTCTCCGGTCGGAACTTCTTGCCGCACCACGAGCCGATCACGATGTCGGGGTTGCGGCGCACGATTTCGGCGCCGTCGGCAATGATGCGGTCCTTGCCCAGCGGCTTGCGCGCCAGTTCGGGGAAGCAGTCGTCGCCGCCCGCGATGCCGAGCAACTCGGACACCCAGGCGATGGCGCTGATGTGCGGGTCGTCCCACTCTTCAAAAAACACGCGAGGCCGGCGCGGCAGCGCACGGGCGGCGTGTTCGATCTCCAGCAGCTGCGCACGCATGGCATCGATGCGCCCCAGGCCCTGTTCGGTTTGCCCCACCATCGCGGCCACCTGGTACAGCATGGAAAATATTTCGCCCACGCTGCGCTGGTTGAACACCGTGACCTGCACGCCGTGGCGGATCAGCGCCGATGCGATGTCGGCCTGCAGGTCGGAAAACCCGAACACGCAGTCGGGCTCCAGCGCCAGGATTTTGTCGATCCGGGCGCTCAGGAAGGCACTGACCCTGGGCTTCTCGTCGCGCGCGCGCCGGGGCCGCACGGTGTAGCCCGAGATGCCAACAATGCGCCGCTCTTCCCCCAGCAGGTAGAGCCATTCGGTGGTTTCCTCCGTGAGGCAGACGATGCGACGCGGCCCCTCTACTTGCGGCTCGCACTGGCGCCAGGATGCCGGTGCGGCGGCGTCCGCCATGGGGGGCCTGTTCATACACGCTCTCCCGGGGTGGGGCGCAGCCGGTGCAGCACGACGTTCAGCCTTTCAAAAGCGCACGCGCGCAGTGGCGGTGAAGGCGCGCCCGGCTTCGGGGAAGATGCCGTTGGTTTCGCCGTTCACGCAGGTGAAGGCCTGGGTGTAGAAGCTGCGGTCAAACAGGTTGGACACGCCCAGCGACAGCTCCACCTGCTGCCAGCTGTAGGCATAGCGCAGATCGGCGGTGGCGTACGACGGCATGCGGCAGCGGTTGTCAAAGTCCGGATGCTGCGAGGATACCCAGTTCACGCCGCCCGTCACCCGGTGTTGCGCCAGCGGCTGCCAGTCGGCGCGCACGGCCACCGATTGGGTCGGGGCCAGCGGCACGTCATTGCCGGCGTAAACGCCCGAGCGGAAGGTGGACTCGCGCCAGGCAGCGTTCACGCGCAGCGTGA
>JBGSNW010000078.1:0-1718 GCA_041739435.1 Burkholderiaceae bacterium | reverse complement strand
CGATAGCGGCAAAAGCGCTGGCGACGACGCTTTTGCATAGGGAAAGGGAGTTTTTCGGCGCCGTCCCACTTTGGCCCGGCCAGTTCCCGAAAATCCCGATTTATCGCGCCTCTCCCCTTTCCTTTATCTCACCTTCGGTCAGGTGATCTTGCCGTTGAGCGTGATCGTGCTTTCGGGCGTGACGGCCGTGGTGGCAGGCGCCCGGCCGGTGATGAATTGGAAGGCGGCGGCGAAGGCGGCCGGCGAAAACGCGGTTTCGCGGTGGTCAATGCGCGGGATGACGACGTTGGTGGCGCCCCTGAGTTCAGGGCCGGCATTCGTCACGAAGGTTGGAGAGCCTTTCATGCCAATCCACCGGCCGTCGGGCTGCGCGAACTTGTCGTTGTTGTCCGAGCGGATCGTCATCCATCGGACCGGACCGATGACTTCATCGCCCGCGGCATTTTTGGGGGCGTTCAAGCCCGTGAGGAAGGGGCCGGTGCCGGAGAATTCATTGCCCTCGCGAAACCCCGGAATGGCCCAGACGCCATGGTTGGGCGTGCCGCCCAGGATGGCGTGGCTGACCTTGGTGGCCCCGCCGCCGTTCTGGAGGTAGTTGCGCACCGCGTTGCCGCCGCGCGAATTGGCCATCAGCACCACCTGGCGGGCGCCGGTGCGCTGCAGCACCTGGTCCACCTCGGTCTTGAGAAAATCCATGTGTTCTGACGTGGACGTGCGGCCGGCTTCGGGCTTGCTGTCGTCCGCCCGTGCCAGGGGGTAGGGCACATCAATCGCGTGCAACCGTTCGCGCGGCCAGCCATTGGACTCAAAACGCCAGATCGTGGTGTGCCACAGCGCAGCCGTGTCACCGTTGCCGTGCACGAAGACCACCGGGGGCATCTCCTGCAGGGATGGGCGGGTGGCGCAGCCCGTCAGGAGGAGCAGGCTGGCGGCTGCGCCAAGCCACAGGCGGCGGGTGAAGCGAGGCAGGGACATGGCAATTCCTTGATAAAAAGTGGCGTTACCCCTCGTGGGTTGGTATTTCTTAGCTACATATAATGTAGCAATCAGGGTCCAGGCGGGTTTCAGGCGAACACGCCTGCGGTGTCCTGCATGCGGGCGGAAACCTCGCCCAGGTGGTGCAGGGTGTCGCCGTAGGTCATTTCCAGCTGCGTGAGCTTGCGGAAGTAATGGCTCGCGATGTATTCGTCGGTCACCGCGATGCCGCCGTGCAGCTGCACCGACTGCTGACTCACGTAGCGCATGGCCTGGCCCAACTGCACCTTGGCACGCGCCAGGGCGCGGCGGCGCTCGTCGGCCGGGGCGTTGAGCTTGAGGCTGGCGTAATAGCTCATGGAGCGGGCCAGCTCCAGCTGCATCTTCATGTCGGCCACGCGGTGGCGCAGCGCCTGGAAGCTGGCAATGGCCACGCCAAACTGCTTGCGGGTGTTCATGTATTCGACGGTGATGGCCAGGGTTTTGTCCAGCACGCCCACGGCTTCGGCACAGGTGGCGGCGACGCCGATGTCCACCGCGTGTTCCAGGGCGGTCTGGCCGTCCAGGGTGACGAGCTGGGCCGCAGCGTCCTGGAAGTGGACTTCGGCCGCGCGTCCGCCATCGATCGTGTTGTAGCCTCTGGCGCGCACGCCCGCGGCGCTGCGCGCGACCAGGAACAGGGCCAGCTTGCCGCCCGCCGTGGCGGGAACCAGGTAGGCGTCGGCCTGGTCGCCCACGGGCAC
>JBGSNW010000049.1:0-5514 GCA_041739435.1 Burkholderiaceae bacterium | reverse complement strand
AGCCCCCTGGGGGGGCAGAGAGCCACACGCAGTGGGCGAACGTGGGGGTACGAAGGCCGCCGCGCCGGGCCGCTCCCAAGCAAGGCCAGCCCCCTGGGGGGGCAGAGAGCCACACGCAGTGGGCGAACGTGGGGGCCAACTTCAACGCGGCGGCTCGCGGTATTCCACATAGGCCCGGGCGCGCACCTCCTGCGCCCAGTCCACATAGGCGGCGTCCAGTTTTTTCTCGCGCAGCAGACCGCGCGCAATGTCGCGCTGTTCGCGCTGGCTGAGCGTGGTTTCGCGGCGCTCGATCAGCTGGATCAGGTGCACACCAAAGCGCGAAATCAGCGGCGCACCGATCTGGCCGGGCTTCAGGGTGTTCATGGCGTTTTCGAATTCGGGCACGAACTGGCCCGGGTTGGCCCAGCCGAGGTCGCCGCCCGAGCGGGCGGTACCGTCTTGTGAGATGTCACGGGCCACGGCGGCAAAGTCGGCCTGTCCGGCTTCGATGCGCCGCTTGATTTCGGCCAGGCGGTCGCGTGCCTCGGTCTCGCTGAGGTTGGGGCCGGTGCGCAGCAGGATGTGCCGTGCATGGTTTTGGATCACCACGGCGCCTGGCAGGCCCGCCTGGCTTTTTTCCAGCACCTTGAGGATGTGAAACCCGGCGGGCGAACGCACGATGTCCGAGACGGCGCCAACACGCAGGCTTTTGGTGACATCGACAAAAAGCTGGGGATAACGGTCGGCAGGGCGCAGTCCCAGCACCCCCCCGTTGGCACGTTCGCGCGAATCGGAATCCTCGCGCGCGAGTTGGCCGAAGTCTTCCCCCGCGCGGGCACGGGCCAGCAGGCGTTCGGCGCGCTCGCGCAAGGTCTGAATCCGGGGTTCGGTGGCGTCTTCAGGCACGCCCACCAGAATCATGGCCAGGTTGATCTCCTGGTCGGGGGCGTCGGCCAGGCCCTGTTGTTCACGGATGAACTGATCCACTTCGAGATCGTTGAGGGTCACCCGCGACGCCAGTTCGCGGTCGCGCACGCGGGTCAGCAGGAGCTGCTGACGCAGCTCTTCGCGGAATTGCGCCAGTGTCGAGCCTTCGGCCACCACCCGTCGGCGCAGCTCGGCCACGGTGACCTCGTTTTGTCGCGCAAAGTTTTCTTCGGCCTGGTCAACGGCCGCCTCTTCGACGCGCACGCCGGTTTCCTGCGCGAGTTGCAGCTGGGTTTTTTCGACGATCACGCGCTCCAGCACCTGTCGCGCGAGCTCGTCGCGCGGCGGCAGGCTGGCTCCTTGTTGCGAGAGCTGTCGCTCGATCCGAAGCATCCGTGCGCGTACTTCCTGGCTGGTGACGGGCTCGGTGTTGACCACGGCCATGATGTAGTTGGCGTCACGCACCGTGCTTGGCAGCGCTGGCGCGTTGCCTGCCGCCGGGGCGGTCAACCCGCCTCCTCCCAGCTGGGGCGAGATGCGCAAGCCCTGGGCATGGCCCGACACGGGCGCAAGACCGATCAGGGAAATCAGGGAAACAGCCAGTGCACGTGAATTCATGATGATGCCAACGGTATGTTCAGGGTGTCAGGGACGTCAGTCAAAAGCGCTGAACCGGCTTGGCGTGACGGTTTGTTCGCGCAGCTGCCGGTAACCGGGTATGTTTTGCTGCAAGGTGCGCAGCGGGCTCGCCCCGACGCGCGTGAAACCCACAAACTCCAGCTGGAACAACAGCCGCTGGGTGGCAGTCGTGGTGCTGCTTTGCAGGCGCTCGATCACGATGCGGCCGATCCAGCAGCAGCCATCGTATTCCAGCCCGACGATGGAGTCCACCAGCTTGGCATCGCGCAGACTGTAATTCAGGCGCCCCACGCTGTACCAGCGGTTCTTCCCGGGGCCTGCGCCAGCGTCGCTCCAGGGCGCGCGCAGTGGCCACTGCCAGCCCACGTCGATCTGCTCGCTGGAATCGCGGGCAAAACGGTAGGCGGCGCTGACCACGCGGTAGCTGCCCGGGTTGTAGCGGCCGCCCACGGTGGAGCGGATGGAGCGCCCGAGCTTGGGGTTGTATTGCACGGTGGAATCGACCACCCAGCGCGGGTCCCAGTTCACGGAGGCGCCGACCAGCACGTCGGACACACGGTCGCTCACCGGCGCCGCGCCGGGCAGCGTGACATCCTGGTTCTGGAACCGCAGTCGCTGGGCCACGCCAAAGCGGGCGGCCTCGGCGCCAGTGGCCGGGTCCAGCAGGCGGGTGGTGGCACCCAGCGTGAGCAGGTTGCTGTCGGAGATGCGGTCGTTGCCGCCGAACGCGTTTTCGGTGTAGACGGTGGCGAAATTGAAGTCGTTGACGGCCGAGTCGTAATTGGGCAACAGGCTCTGGTTGCGAAACGGGGTGTACACGTAAAACGCGCGCGGCTCCAGCGTCTGGCGCAGGGCGCGGCCAAACAGGTTGGCGTCGCGCTCGAAGATCAGCCCGGAATCCAGGCTGAATGTGGGCAGGGTCCGGTTGGCCGAGCTGCGGCCGTTGGCCAGGGGGCGGTCAAAGTCGTAGCGTGTGGCGTTGATCTGCACCTTGGGCGTGATGAAAACGCCGGGCAACAGCCATGGGCGGCTCAGCTGCACCTGGGTGTAGGCGCGTTTCCCGTTGGGCTGCAGGGTCAGCCGGCGGTCGGCGTCGAACTGGGTGTAGTCGGCCAGGGCCGCCACGTCAAAGCCGCCCACGCTGGCGCGGTTGTAGCGCCCGACCAGCTGGGGCAGCCGGTCGTAGGGCGGCGTGATGGGCGCCGTCACGTCCTGCAGGGTTTGCCAGCGCACGACACGCAGGCCGGCCGAAAAATCGCCCTGACCCCAACTCAGATTGCCATCGTTGGCCAGCAGACGCTGCGTGAGCGAACTCGTGGCCCGGGGGAAATCGCGCCAGTAGTTGGCGTCGCTCACACGGTTGAGCGTCAGGTTGAGGCCCAGCAGCCCGGCGGCGGAGTTGATCGTGCCGTTGTGCACGGTGGCCAGCCCCCAGCGGTCGCGGTCACGCAACGTGTCGCCGGGCATGTACTGGGCCTGCACCTGGCCCGTGTAATCCTTTTCCAGATAGCGGAACTCGCCACCCAGATCGACGCCGCGGCGCGCCATCAGCGTGGGGGTGAAGGTGGCGTCGCGGTTGGGCGCGATGTTCCAGTAATAGGGCAGCGTGACCTGCGCGCCACTCACGGTGTCCAGCCCGACGATGGGCGGCAGCAGGCCCGACTTGCGGCGGTCCGACAGCGGAAAGCTCATGGTGGGCAGGGGCAGGATCGGGACGTCCTTGAAGCGCAGCACCGCGCCTTCGGCCACGCCCACCTCTTCGTCGTTGTCGATGCGGATCGTGTCGGCCCTGAGAATCCAGTCGGGCAGCCAGCCGATGCCGGGCTCGCGCTGGCAGGTGGTGTAGTCGGCGTTGTGGATGATGGCGCGCTTGTCGTCCAGAAAATCAATCCGGCTGGCCTGGCCGTAGGCGCTGTTCTTGAGCAGGCGGTAGCTGGGCTGGGTGAAAAAACCTTCAAACGCATCCACCTTGAGGTCAAGCGCGGTGCCGCTGTAGGTGTTGCCTGCACTGTTGATTTGCACGTTGCCACGCGCCCGGGCCAGATCGTCAGGCTGGAGGTATTCGACGTGGTCGGCCCGGATCACCGTGGTGCCCCGGCGCAATTCGGCATCTCCATCGATCACGGTTTCCAGATCGGTGCGCCCTGTGATGCGCTCGCCCGAGAGGAACGTGGGCAACTGCGTGCGCACCGGTTCCGGCCACTGCTCCTGTAGCAAGCCGCTGGGCTTGAGCTGAATGGGGGGCGCGTCAGCGTCCTGCGCCCAGGCTGAAACGCCGTGCAGCACCATCCCCATCGCGCATGCCAGCGGCGTCAACGCCCGACGCGGCCACATGCCGTCCGCGGACCGGGCGGGCTTCACGAAAGGCAATGGAACGGGCATGGGCAGCGGGATGTCAGCAATTCAGGGGCACCAGACACGCACCCGGCCGTGCCACTGGAGGAATCAGGGTCACGGCCGGGTTTGTAGAATGGATTATCCATGACCGAACCGCAGCAGCCCCCATCGGGTTCCCACGACTCCCCTCCTGCCTCGCCCGCGTTGAACTCCCCTGCACCGGCCATCGGCCGGCCCACCGACCCGGCGCCTACTTTTTCACAGCCCCTGACTTCACCGCCCGTGACCTGGGCCGACCCGGCGCGTCAGGCCACCTTCGCGCAATGGCTGGCCCGCGAAGCCCCCGCGCACGGTTTGCGGCCCGACACCGTGCGGGTGGCGTCGGCCGACGCCAGCTTTCGCCGCTATTTCCGCGTGGACCGTGCCGGTGGCGGCAGCTGCATCGTCATGGACGCGCCGCCCGAACATGAAAACTGCGAGCCGTTCGTGAAGGTGGCGGGGCTGATGGCCCAGGCCGGCCTGCAGGTGCCTCAAGTGCTGGCCTGGGACGCCGCGCGAGGCTTCATGCTGCTGAGCGACCTGGGCACGCAGACGATGATGGACGTGATCGACCGCGAGAACCCCGGCGCCAACCTCGCGCTGTACCAGCAGGCCGTGGACGCGCTGGTGGCGTGGCAGCTGGCTTCGCGCCCCGGCGTGCTGCCGCCCTACGACGCCGCTCTGCTGCACCGTGAACTGGCACTGTTCCCCGACTGGTACGTCGCCCGGCACCGTGGCGTGCAGTTGAACGAGCGCCAGCGCGCCGTGCTGGACCACGCCTTCGAACGCATCGTGGCCCACAACCTGGCCGCCCCCAGCGTGTTCGTGCACCGGGATTTCATGCCCAGGAACCTGATGAAGTTATCAGCCCCCACGCTCCCCACTTCGTGTGGTTCGCTGCCCCCCGAGGGGGTTGGCCTTGCTTGGGACGGCCCGGCGCGGCGGCCGGTGGCCCCCACGCTCCCCACAGCGTGTGGTTCGCTGCCCACGCCAGGGGCTGGCCCGCAGCTCGGCGTGCTGGACTTCCAGGACGCGGTGTACGGCCCGATCACCTACGACATCGCCAGCCTGATGCGCGACGCTTTTCTGAGCTGGGACGAAGATTTTGTGCTCGACGTCACCGTGCGCTACTGGGAGCAGGCGCGCAAGGCCGGGCTGCTGGGCGCGGCCAGCGCGTCGGGCTGGGGCGAGGATTTTGGCGAGTTTTACCGGGGCGTCGAATGGATGGGCCTGCAGCGGCACCTCAAGGTGGCGGGGATCTTCGCGCGCCTGACCCTGCGCGACGGCAAGCCGAAGTACCTGGCCGATGCGCCGCGTTTCATCGGCTACATCCGCGCCACCGCCCACCGTTACCGCGAGCTCGGGCCGCTGCTGCGCCTCATCGACGAGATCGAAGGCACAGCCGCGCCCACGGGTTTTGCGTTCGGCCGGGTGTAGGCTCAATGGGCGCAAAATATATATAAAATATGCCTTTAGCCCCCGTCAAATGGTCATAGTTTGCTATTTATTTGGTAGTTATTGACCATGCCCCGGTTTCATTGCCCCGTGCCCCTGGCCACCGGCGACGTGCTCGATCTGCCCGCCGGCGCG
>JBGSNW010000042.1:0-2674 GCA_041739435.1 Burkholderiaceae bacterium | reverse complement strand
CCCAGCCAGGCCAGTGGCCCCCAGGCCGCAGGCCATGGCGGCGCGGCCACACGGCCCCGGTGCCGGGTCAGCCACTGGCCAAGCGCCACCCCCCACCACATCACCCCGAGCCACGGAAACACAGGCACGTAGTCCTCGGTCACGGGCTTGACCGTGATCCAGCCCAGCCAGTTGAGCCAGGGTGCATTGAAATATGAAGAAAATTCGGCTCCAGCCCCCGTCATAAGGACATACCTTGCTATTAACGGAGTAGCAATCGCCAGCCCGCCGGCGGGCCACAGCCACGCGCCCCAGCCCGCGCTCAGGCGTGCCAGCAGCAGCATCGCGGCCATGCCATGCAGCACGCCGAAATAAATGAAACTCTTCGGGTACATCCAGTACGAGCCCGCCGTGACCAGCAAGGCGCAACCGGCCACCTGGGCCCAGCGGTGCCAGAACCGGCGCCACGGCAGGGTTTGCTGCACGGCAATCGCCTGCCCCATGCCGGCACACAGCAGGAACAGGCTCACGATGGCGGTGCGCTGCCAGGTCCAGAACGGGTCGGTGTAGAAGTTCTGGCGGATGTAGCCAAAGTGATTCAGGTCAAAACACAGGTGGTAGGCGGTCATCCACACCATGGCCAGGCCGCGCAGCGCATCCACGCCGCCCCATCGCAGGGGCATGACGGCGGAGGCAGAAGGCGTGGCGCGCATCCCGTCACGATACATCATGCCCTGCGGTTGCCATCGCCCCTGCGCGCCGTATGATGGATTGACGCATCACCGAGGAATTGACCATGAAGATATTGCTGCCCATTGACGGCTCCGAACTGTCGCTGCACGAGGTGCGCTTCGCCATGAAGCTGCTGCGCGAAGGCCTCCGGGCCGATTTCCTGCTGGTCAACGTCCAGGAACCCGCCACGCTGTACGAAATCGTGACCGCTCCCGACCCGGCCGTGCTGGAATCTGTGAGCCAGGCGGCCGGCAGCCACGTGCTGCGGCCGGCGATGGCGTTGCTGGAGCAGGCCGGCATGGCCTGTGAAACCGCCGTCCTGACGGGCGACCCGGCCCAGGCCGTGCTGGAACTGATCGAACAGCACGGCTGCGAGATGGTCATCATGGGCACGCGCGGCCAGGGCTTGCTGCGCAGCGCATTGACGGGCTCGGTGGCGCAAACGCTGATGCACGACGCGCCCGTGCCCGTGCTGCTGGTCAAGCCACCCTCGGACGAAAACGAAAACGAGGTCAAGGGCGAGGGCGAGGCCGACACATCCCCGCAATGACGGGCGCAAGCTTGATCTGGCTGCAGTTCGTGGCCTGTGCGGTGTTGATCGGGGTGGCGGGTTTCCAGCTTTCGCGCTACGGCGACGTGATCGCGCAGCGCACCGGACTGTCGGGCAGCTGGGTCGGCCTGGCCCTGCTGGCCACGGTCACGTCCCTGCCCGAACTCGCCACGGGCATCACCAGCGTCACGATCGCGCAGGCCCCCAACGTGGCGGTGGGCAACGCCTTGGGCAGTTGTGTGCTGAACCTTGTGTTCCTGGTGGTCATCGATTTCATATTTCGGGAAGAACCGGTCTGGCACCGCGCCAGTCAGGGGCATGTACTGGCCGCCGCCTTTGGTGTGGTGCTGCTGGGCTTTACGCTGGTCAGTTTGTTGATGAGCCATCTCGCGGCAGGCGGTCTCCAGGGCGCACCGGTGGCGGCTGCGCCCTTGGGAATCGGGCTGGCCACACCGGTAGTTCTGGCACTGTATTTTGTCGCCATGCGCACGGTCTTCAGTTACGAACGCGCACACACAGTGGCCGGCACCCCGCCGGACCGGCTGGCGCAAGTCCTTCCGAGCTTGCGCACGGCGTGCCTGCGGTTTGCAATGGCTGCCGCGGTGGTTGTGGGGGCCGGCCTCTGGCTGCCTTTTGTTGCTGTGCGCCTGGCGGCCGCCATGGGCTGGAACGGAAGTTTTGTCGGCAGCCTGTTCGTGGCGATCGTCACCACCCTGCCCGAACTGGCGGTCACCACATCGGCGCTGCGCCTGGGGGCGCTGGACATGGCCATCGGAAACCTGCTGGGCAGCAACCTGTTCAATGTGACCATCATCGCGGTGGACGACCTGTTCTACCGCCCTGGCCCGCTGCTGGCCCATGTGTCGCCGGTTCATGCGGTGACGGCCGGGTCGGCCATCATCATGACCGGCCTGGCGATGGTGGGCCTGTTTTTCCGCCCCGGTTCGAGGGTGCTGCGCGCGGTGGGATGGGTGAGCCTGGGACTCGCCGCGATGTACTTGCTCAACACCTATGTCCTGTTCCTCCATGGCGACTGAAAAATCTCCCACCGCTAGCGCAAGCCCGAATGTGCCCCCTGAAGACTGGCATCTGCGCGACGTGCACGAGATCGCCCGCGCGCACGGCGTGGACCCGTCCAACGGGCTGGCGCACACCGAGGCCGAGCGCCGCGTGCAGCAGCATGGGGCCAACACACTGGCCAGCACACCTGGGCGGGGCTGGCCTCGTCTGCTGGCCGACCAGTTCAAGGACTTCATGATCCTGGTGCTGCTGGCCGCGGCCGTGGTGTCGGGTGTGATCGGCGACCTGGTGGACACGCTGGCCATCGTGGTCATCGTGGTGCTCAACGCGGTTGTCGGTTTTGTGCAGGCGTGGCGCGCCGACAAGGCGATGGCCGCGCTGCGGCAACTGGCC
>JBGSNW010000034.1:0-8690 GCA_041739435.1 Burkholderiaceae bacterium | reverse complement strand
AGCGCGGCGGCCGGATTGCCGGGCGCCAGCGGCTGGCCAAAGACCTCGATGTGGCCCGCGTCGGCCCGGTAGTGGCCGAACAGGATGGACATCAGGGTGGACTTGCCCGCGCCGTTCTCGCCCAGCAGCGCCAGCACCTCGCCGCGCGCCAGCGTGAGCGAAATGGCGTCGTTGGCCACCAGCGAACCGAATCGCTTGGTGATGCCGTGCAACGTCAATACCGGAGGGGGTGTGTCAGGGTACATGACAAAAAGGCCTGCCCGCAACCGCGCTGGCCAAACCAGTTGCGGTGGTGGTGGGCCACCGCAGAACCGGCCGTGCCGACCCGCCAGTGGCACCGCCTTGCCTGGAGCAGGGGAGAAGCCGACTGTGAGGCCGCTTCGGGGGTGGCACTATTTGCCCGACTTGGGCTGGCTGTCGTCCACCTTCACGGTGAACTTGCCGGCCAGGATGGCGTCCTGCTTCGCCTTGACCTTGGCCACGATGGCGGCGGGCACTTTTTTCTCGAAGGTGCCCAGCGGGGCCAGCTCCGAACCCTTGTGTTTCATCATGGAATACGGGCCGTAGTCTTCGGCGGCGAATTTGCCCTCTTTGGCCAGCTTGATGGCGCGGTCGATCGACGGCTCCATGTTCCACAGCGCCGAGGCGACCACGGTGTCGGGGTATTGCGCCTGCGTGTTGATCACGTTGCCGATGGCGAGCTTGCCTTTTTCCTTGGCGGCGTCGCTCACGCCGAAGCGTTCGGCGTACATCACGTCGGCGCCCTTGTCGATCATGGCAAAAGCCGCTTCCTTGGCCTTGGGCGGGTCAAACCAGCTGTTGATGAAGCTCACGGTGAACTCGACCTTGGGGTTGGTTTCTTTCGCGCCGGCCATGAAGGCGTTCATCAGTCGGTTGACTTCGGGGATGGGAAAGCCACCCACCATGCCGATCTTGTTGGACTGGGTTACGCCGCCGGCGATCATGCCGCTCAGGTAGGCCGGTTCCTGGATGTAGTTGTCGAACACGCTGAAGTTGGGCGCCTGGGGCTTGCCGGACGAGCCCAGCAGGAACGAGGTCTTGGGGAAGTCCTTGGCCACCTTGCGCGCGGCGGCTTCCACGGCGAAGGCTTCGCCCACGATCAGCTGGTTGCCACCGGTGGCGTATTCGCGCATGACGCGTTCGTAGTCGGCGTTGGCGACGTTCTCGCTGGCCTTGTATTCGATCTCGCCGCGCGCCTCGGCGGCCTTGAGCGCCTTGTGGATGCGGCTCACCCATTGCTGCTCGAAGGGCACGGTGTAGATGGCGGCGACCTTGAGTTTGGCTTGCGCGAACGCAAGGCCGGGGGCGGTGGCCGCCACGGTGGCGGCCAACAGGGACAAGAGGAGAGGGCGGCGGGTGGTCATGGAAATACCTCTAGAAGGAGTAGGAATGACGGGGAGCACGGGACGAAAAGCGGGAAACGCCGCGGAACCGGCTCTGCCGGGCCGCTGGCGTTGTCCCCTGCAAGGGGGGTGGCGGAGCGAAACGGAGCCTGGGGGTGGGCATCATTTGGTTCCAAAAATTCGGTCACCGGCATCGCCCAGCCCGGGCAGGATGTAGCCGTGGTCGTTGAGCTGCCGGTCGATGGCCGCGGTGTAGATCGGCACGTCGGGGTGGGCCTTTTGCATGGCGGCAATGCCTTCGGGGCAGGTCAGCAGACACAGGAACTTGACCGACTTGGGGCCCAGCGCCTTGACTTTTTCCACCGCGGCAACGGCGGAGTTGCCCGTGGCCAGCATCGGGTCGACCACGATCACGTCGCGTTCTTCAATTTCGGAGGGCATCTTGAAGTAATACTGGACCGGCTTGAGCGTGGCCGGGTCGCGGTACAGCCCGATGTGGCCGACCCGGGCACCCGGCACCACGCTGAGCATGCCGTCCAGAATGCCGGTGCCGGCGCGCAGGATGGAGACGAACACCAGTTTCTTGCCGTCGATGACCTTGGCCGTCATGGTCTCCAGCGGGGTTTCGATCTCGATGTCCTGCAGCGCCATGTCGCGCGTGACCTCGTAGGTCATGAGCATGGCCAGCTCGTTGAGGAGGCGGCGAAAACTGTTGGTGCTGGCGTCCTTGCGCCGCATCAGGGTGAGCTTGTGCTGAATCAGCGGGTGGTCCAGCAGATGGACTTGGGTGGGGGTCTCGGTCATGGAGAGGGTCTGGCCTTGTTCTTGGGGCGGTAATTTGTTGTTCCGGGAGGTATTGGCCGCCGACGCACGCAAACGCTGTGCCAGCGGCCGCCCATTGTGCTACGAGCCGCACCGCGCGGGCAATCGGGGACGGCCCGGATTTCAGCGGCGCTTGCCGAAAATGCCGCCCAGCACCCCGCGGATGATTTCACGCCCCACGGTGGAGCCCATGGTGCGCACCGCCGACTTCATCATGGATTCGGCCAGCCCCTCGTGGCGGCCACCACGGGGCCCGGTGGAGCCGAACACCACGTCGCCCAGCCCACCGAGAATGCCACCGCCACCATCGCCACCATCGCCCGCGCCAGCTTTTGAGGCCCCGCCCGGCGCCGGTTCGGGAATGGCCTCGGTGCGGGCCTTGAGGATTTCAAAGGCCGATTCGCGGTTGACGGCTTTTTCGTACACCCCGGCCACCAGCGAACCCTGCAGCAGCGCCTGGCGCTGGGCCGCGCCGATCGGGCCGAGCTGGCTGCCCGGGGGCAGCACGAACACACGCTCGGTCACGCTGGGCCGCCCCTTGGCGTCGAGCAGGCTCACCAGCGCCTCGCCCACGGCCAGTTCGGTGATGGCGGCCTCGATGTCCAGGCCAGGTTTTTGCCGCATGGTCTGCGCCGTGGCCTTGACGGCCTTCTGGTCGCGTGGCGTGTAGGCGCGCAGCGCGTGCTGCACCCGGTTGCCCAGCTGGGCCAGCACCGAATCGGGGATGTCCAGCGGGTTTTGGGTCACGAAATACACGCCCACACCCTTGGAGCGCACCAGCCGCACCACCAGCTCGATGCGTTCGACCAGCACCTTGGGCGCCTCGTTGAACAGCAGGTGGGCCTCGTCGAAGAAGAACACCAGTTTCGGTTTATCCGGATCGCCAATTTCGGGCAGCTGCTCGAACAGCTCGGACAACATCCACAGCAGGAAGGTCGCGTACAGGCGCGGCGAGTTCATCAGCTTGTCGGCGGTCAGGATGTTGACCATGCCGCGGCCGTCGCCGTCGGTCTGGATGAAGTCGCTGATGTTGAGCATGGGCTCGCCAAAGAACTTGTCGCCGCCCTGGGTTTCGATCTGCATCAGCCCGCGCTGGATGGCGCCCACGCTGGCCGCGCTCACATTGCCGTACTGCGTGGTGAACTGGCTGGCGTTGTCGCCCACGTGCTGCAGCATGGCGCGCAGGTCTTTCAGGTCGAGCAGCAGCAGGCCGTTGTCGTCGGCGATCTTGAACACCAGGTTCATCACGCCGGTCTGGGTCTCGTTCAGGTTGAGCATGCGCCCCAGCAGCAGTGGCCCCATGTCGGACACCGTGGCGCGCACGGGGTGGCCCTGATCGCCGAACACGTCCCACAGCGTGACGGGGCAGGCGTGCGGCTCGGGTGGCTGGATGCCGCGCTCTTTCAGGATGCCAGCGAGCTTGTCGCTGATGGCGCCGGTCTGGCTGATGCCGGTCAGGTCGCCCTTGACGTCGGCCATGAACACCGGCACCCCGATGTTCGAGAAGTTTTCGGCCAGCGTCTGCAGCGTGACGGTCTTGCCGGTGCCGGTGGCCCCGGTGATCAGGCCGTGGCGGTTGGCCAGTCCGGGCAACAGGTGGCATTCGGTGTCGGTGTTCCTGGCGATCAGCAGCGGTTCGGTCATGGCGGGCTTTCCGGACGGTGGAAAAGTAAAATGAACGGTATAGATTAAATCAACAACCAAGGAATTTGGATGGCGGGCCACAGCAAATGGGCAAATATTCAGCACCGCAAGGGCCGGCAGGACGAAAAGCGGGGCAAGGTCTGGACCCGCGTGATCCGTGAAATCATGGTCGCGGCCCGCCTGGGCGGGGGCGACCTGAGCATCAATCCGCGGCTGCGGCTGGCGGTGGAAAAGGCCAAGGCGGCCAATCTGCCCATTGACACCGTCAAGCGCAACATCGACAAGGCCACCGGCAACCTCGAAGGCGTGCATTACGAGGAAATCCGCTACGAGGGCTACGGCATCGGCGGCGCGGCCGTCATTGTGGACACCATGACCGACAACAAGGTGCGCACCGTGGCCGAGGTGCGGCACGCCTTCAGCAAGTACGGCGGCAGCATGGGCACGGCGGGCTCGGTGGCGTTCCAGTTCAAGCATTGCGGGCAATTGATCTTTGCCCCGGGCACCAGCGAGGACAAGGTCATGGAAGTGGCGCTGGACGCGGGCGCCGAAGACGTGATCGCCGGTGACGACGGCGCCATCGAGGTGCTGACGGCCGCTGGCGATTTCGAGGCCGTGAAAAACGCACTGGAGGCTGCCGGCCTCAAGCCAGAAGTGGCCGAAGTGACCATGCGCCCCGAAAACACCGTGGAACTCAGCGGCGACGATGCCGCCAGAATGCAGAAGCTGCTGGACGTTCTGGAAGACCTGGACGACGTGCAGGACGTGTTTCACAACGCGGACATCCTATGACCCTCTTCCATGCCCGGTTTTGTGTGCCGTCGCAGCCTCTCGCCGAGGCGTCCACCCGCCCTGAAACCCTGCAACCGGGGGCGCTGCCATGAAAGTCCTGGTGATCGGCGGCGGTGGCCGCGAGCACGCGATGGCGTGGAAGCTGGCGCAGTCGCGCAAGCTTCAGCAGGTGTACGTGGCGCCGGGCAATGGCGGCACGGCGCGCGACTCCAACCTCCAAAACATCGACCTCCCCGACGTGCAGGCGCTGCGGGCCTGGGCGGTGGCGGAAAAAATCGGGCTGACCGTGGTCGGGCCGGAAGGGCCGCTGGCGGCCGGGGTGGTTGACGAGTTCCGCGCGCACGGCCTGCGCATCTTCGGGCCGACGCGGGCGGCCGCGCAACTGGAAAGCTCCAAGGCGTTTTCCAAGGCGTTCATGAAGCGCCACGGCATTCCCACGGCCGAATACGAAACCTTTTCCGACCCCGTGGCCGCCCACGCCTATGTGGACGCCCGGGGCGCGCCCATCGTGGTCAAGGCCGACGGGCTGGCGGCCGGCAAGGGCGTGGTGGTGGCCACCACCACCGCCGAGGCCCACGCGGCCATCGATTTCATGCTGCTCGACAACACCCTGGGCGTGTTGCACAACGCGGGTGGGGCCCGGGTCGTCATCGAGGAGTTCCTGCAGGGCGAAGAGGCCAGCTTCATCGTCATGTGCGACGGCAAAAACGTGACGCCGCTGGCCACCAGCCAGGACCACAAGCGCCTGCAGGACCACGACCAGGGCCCCAACACCGGTGGCATGGGTGCGTATTCGCCCGCGCCCGTGGTCACGCCGCAAGTGCATGCCCGGGCCATGCGCGAGATCATCCTGCCCACCATCCGCGGCATGGAAAAAGACGGCATCCCGTTCACCGGCTTCCTGTACGCCGGCCTCATGATCGACGCGCAGGGCCAACCCAGAACGCTGGAATTCAACTGCCGCATGGGTGACCCCGAGACCCAGCCCATCATGATGCGGCTCAAGACCGATCTGCTCGACGTGATGCTGGCCGCCACCGAGCCCGGTCCGCACGGCAGGCTCGACACCCTCGAACTCGAATGGGACCGGCGCCCGGCGCTGGGTGTGGTGATGGCGGCCCACGGGTACCCGCTGAACCCGCGCAAGGGCGACGTGATCACCGGCCTGCCGGCCGACCAGCCGGACGTGATGGTGTTTCACGCCGGCACGACACCGGTGGACCAAGGCGTTGTCACCAGCGGCGGCCGCGTGTTGTGCGTGACGGCGCTGGGCGAGTCGGTCAAGGCGGCGCAACAGCACGCCTACCTGGCATTGCACGGCATTCACTTTGACGGCGCGCAGTACCGCACCGACATCGGGCACCTGGCCATTCGCCTGCAGGGCGGGGACCGGACCAACCACTGAACCTGGAAATGACCTCCATGGCCCCCGGCTGCGACTTCGCGCCGCCGCACCCCGTGCAGTTCAAGGGCAGCGCCCTGGCGGGGATGCTGTTGCGGTGGCTGGGCTGGCGTGTCGAATTTGCCGGCCTGCCCGCGCGCCAGGGTGTGCTGGTGGTCTATCCCCACACCAGCAACTGGGACTTCGTGGTGATGGTGCTGGCCAAATGGGCGCTGGGGGTGCCCGTGCGCTTCTGGGGCAAGGACCGGTTGTTCCATGTCCCGCTGCTGGGCCGATGGCTGCGCGCGCTGGGGGGCATCCCGGTGGAGCGCACTTCACCGCACGGCGTGGTGGGGCAGGCAGTGGCCGCTTTTCGCGTCCATCAGGCCGCCGACACTTATTTCTGGCTCGCCCTGGCGCCGGAGGGCACGCGCAAGGCCCTGCCCGGCTGGCGCAGCGGTTTCTACCGCACGGCGGTGCAGGCCGGTGTGCCGCTGGGGCTGATCCGCCTGGACTACGGGCTGCGCCGGATCACCGTCATGCATTTCATCCGGCTGCAGGGCGACGAAGCCGCCGATTTCGCGCGCATCGCGGCCGTCTACGAAGGTGTGGCCGACCATGTGCCGGGCAACGCCGCGCCGATCCGCCTGCTCGACCCCTCCGTGCCCCGAACCGAAACAATTGTTCAATGACGACCCACGCCGACTCCCCCGTTGCAACCGTGCGCGACTACCTGCTGGGCCTGCAGCGGCGCATCACCGCGGCCGTTCTGGCGGCCGACGGCGCCGATTCGCCGGGCTTTGTGGTCGATCGCTGGGAAAAGCCCGAGGGCGAGGCCTTACAGGGCGACGGCATCACCATGATTCTGGAAGACGGCCCGGTGTTCGAGCGCGCTGGCTGCGGTTTTTCGCACGTGCGCGGCCCCCGACTGCCACCGTCGGCCACGCAGCATCGGCCGGAACTCGCCGGGGCGCCGTTCGAGGCCATGGGGGTTTCGCTGGTGTTCCATCCGCGCAACCCCTACGTGCCCACGGTGCACATGAACGTGCGCATGCTGGCGGCCGCACACCCGGGGCAAACGCCGGTATGCTGGTTTGGTGGCGGCATGGACCTGACGCCGTATTACGGTTTTGCCGAGGACGCAACACATTTTCACCGGGTGTGCCGCGACGCCCTGGCGCCGTTTGGCGACGACAAATACCCGCGCTTCAAGAAGTGGTGCGACGAGTATTTTTTCCTCAAGCACCGCAACGAGGCGCGCGGCGTGGGGGGCGTGTTTTTTGACGATTTTTCCGAACTTGGCCTGGCGCGCAGCCGTGCCCTGTGGGAAGCCGTGGGCGACGCCTTCCTGTCGGCTTACCTGCCCATCGTCGAGCGGCGGCGCGACACGCCCCATGGCGAGCGCGAACGCGAATTCCAGCTGTACCGGCGCGGCCGCTACGTTGAATTCAACCTGGTGTGGGACCGTGGCACACACTTTGGCCTGCAGTCGGGCGGCCGCACCGAGTCCATTCTGCTGTCCATGCCGCCGCTGGCCCGCTGGGCGTACCGGTTGGAGCCGGCCGAAGGCTCGCCCGAGGCCGAGCTGACCCGGACCTTTCTTGTGCCGCGGGAGTGGGTGTGAACGCTGTGCAGCGGCGCATCGGCCTGTTTGGCGGTGCGTTCGATCCGCCCCATGTCGCCCACACCGCGCTGGTGAGCGCCGCCGTGGCGCAACTGCACCTGGACCGCCTGCACGTGCTGCCCACCGGGCAGGCCTGGCACAAGACCCGCACGCTGTCCGCGGCGCATCACCGTCTGGCCATGGCACGCCTGGCCTTCGCCGATCTGCCCGGCGTGGAGGTGGACGACCGCGAAATCCAGCGACCCGGCCCCACCTATACCGTCGACACCTTGCGCGAGTTGCAGGTGGCCGAACCCGGGGCCGCCCTGGTGCTGGTGATAGGCGCCGATCAGGCGGCCTCCTTGCCCAGCTGGCGCGACTGGCAGGAGATTGTGAAAATAGCTATAATTTCAGTAGCTTGTCGCGACCAGACGACGGGGGCTAAAGGCCAATTTGACCTTAAAAAAGTGCCCGGCGTCCGGTTGCAGCCCCTGAATCTGACCGCCATGCCGGTCAGCGCCACCGCCATCCGTGATCAAATCGCGACGGGGCCGGACGGCCTGAAACGGGTCGCCCATCTGGTGGCGCCCGGCGTTGCGCGCTATATTGAACACCATCACCTTTACCAGACTGCTTGATGACCTCTGAATCCACTGCCCGAAAAGACACCCAAAAACTCCAGCGCGCCATTGTCGACGGGCTGGAAGACGTCAAAGCCCAGGACATCCAGGTCTTCAACACCGAGCATCTGTCGCCCCTGTTCGAGCGGGTGATCGTGGCCTCCGGCACCTCCAACCGGCAAACCAAGGCCCTGGCGGCCAGCGTGCGCGATGCCGTGCGCGAAGCCGGATTTGTCAAACCCCGCATCGAAGGCGAAGACAACGGGGAATGGATCATCGTGGACTGCGGCGCCGCCGTGGCCCACATCATGCAGCCGGCCATCCGCCAGTACTACCACCTGGAAGAGATCTGGGGCGAAAAGCCCGTGCGCCTGAAGTTCGGCGCCCCCAAACCGGTGGAGGCCCCGGAGGCCAAGGCCCCGGCCAAGGCGGCGCCGCGCAAGGCCGGTGGCCGTGTGGCCAGC
>JBGSNW010000033.1:0-1869 GCA_041739435.1 Burkholderiaceae bacterium | reverse complement strand
TCTGGCCACCCGACACCTTGTACGGAATCTGCGCCTTGCGCAGCGCCTTCTCCAGCACCCGGGCCTGGTGGTTGGCGCGGTACAGCACGGCGAAATCTTTCCATTCCTTCCACTGCGAGGTTGCCCGCGCCGACTGGATGCGGGCCACCGCGCGCTCGGCCTCGTGCTCCTCGTTGTCGGCGTCCACCACGCGCACCGGCTCGCCTTCGCCCAGTTCGCTGAACAGCGTTTTGGGAAACAGCTTGGGGTTGGGGCCGATCACGTTGTTGGCCGCGCGCAGGATGGCGCTGGTGGAGCGGTAGTTCTGCTCCAGCTTCACCACCTTGAGGTTGGGGAAGTCCTGCGGCAGGCGCTTGAGGTTGTCCAGCGTGGCGCCGCGCCAGCCGTAGATGGACTGGTCGTCGTCGCCCACGGCGGTGAAGCGACCACGCTCGCCCACCAGGTGCTTGAGCACCTCGTACTGCGTGGCGTTGGTGTCCTGGTATTCGTCCACCAGCACATGGCCCAGCGAGGCCTGCCATCTGGCGCGCACCTCGGGGTGGTCGGCCAGCAGCTTGAGCGGCAGGCCGATCAGGTCGTCAAAGTCCACGCTCTGGTAGGCGGCCAGGCGTTCTTCGTAGCGCGCCATGATGCGGGCGGTTACTCTTTCATTGTCGTCCCGGGCCTGCGCCTCGGCCTGGGCGGCGTTCAGCCCCGTGTTCTTCCACAGGCTGATGGCCCACTGCCACTGGCGCGCGGTGGCCGCGTCGGTGGAGCCGCCGCAGTCCTTGAGGATGCTGGTCACGTCGTCGCTGTCCAGAATGCTGAACTGGGGCTTGAGGCCCAGCACCGCGCCGTCCTGGCGCAGCATGCGCACCCCGAGCGCGTGAAAGGTGCAGATCACCACCTCACGGGCGGCGCGACCCACCAGTTGTTTGGCGCGCTCGCGCATTTCGGCCGCGGCCTTGTTGGTGAAGGTGATGGCCGCGATGCGGTCCGGCGCCAGCCCGGCCTGGATCAGCCGCCCGATCTTGTGGGTGATGACCCGCGTTTTGCCCGAGCCGGCGCCCGCCAGCACCAGGCAGGGGCCGTGCATGTAGTTCACAGCTTCTTGCTGTGCCAAGTTCAAACCGTCGGACATCGGGGGGAGAGCAGGGCGAAAAGAGCGAAAAGAGGGGGCGAGAACGGTGCGAGCGAATGAAAAGCAGCGGGGCGATACGTGCGAATCCGCACGAAAGCGGCGAATCATACCGGTCGATGCGAGCCCTCTTGCCGATGGCCGATGCGGATTCTGTGATAGGCCAGCCCGCCCGGCCACTCAAAACAACGCGGCCTGAGACAATTGCGCCGTGCTGCAAATCCTGACCGTCACTTTCCCTTTTTTCGCCCTGGTGCTGGCCGGCTATGTGGCCGCGCGGCGGCGCATGCTGCCCATCGAGGCGATCCCCGGCCTCAACGGTTTTGTGCTGTATTTCGCGCTGCCGTGCATGTTGTACCGGTTTGGCGCGTCCACGCCGCTGGCCCAGTTGCTGGACCCGGCGGTGTTTTTCACCTACTTGTTGTGTGCGCTGGTGATGGTGGGTTTTGTGGTGGCGGCCAGCATGAACCGGCGCATCGGCTGGAACGACGCCGCGTTTGGCGCGCTGGTGGCGGCTTTCCCCAACACCGGTTTCATGGGCGTGCCGCTGCTGGTGGCACTGCTGGGGGCGCCCGCGGCCGGCCCGGCCATCGTGACCATCGTGGTCGATCTGGTCATCACCAGTTCGCTGTGTATTGCGCTGTCGCGGCTCGATGGCGCCGACGAGCACGGCTTTCGCACCGCGGCCCGCAACGCGCTGCGCGGTGTGCTGGTCAACCCCATGCCCTGGGCCATCCTGCTGGGGGCGGTGG
>JBGSNW010000020.1:0-25667 GCA_041739435.1 Burkholderiaceae bacterium | reverse complement strand
CGGGCGCGGCCGCCGGGACTTTGCTTGGGATGGCTGCCGTCGCAGCCCTGCCGGATGCGGATGCAGCGGGCGGTTTCCTGACCGGCCTTGGATTTCAGGGCGCGGGGTGGCTGTGGCCGGCGTGGCCATGCCCGCGGCCGCCAAGATCATGGCCGACAACCAGCTTGCACCCGGATCGGTGGCCGGTTCGGGCCGTGATGGCCGCGTCACCAAGGGCGATGCGCTGTCGGCGGTGGCCGCAGGCGCTTCCAAGCCTGTGGCAACAGTCTCAATACCGACGGGGGCTCCGGTCAAAGTTTTGCCGCAAGTGGCGGCACCGTCGATGGACCTGGGCGAGCGTCCGGAGCAGCGCGTGCCGATGACGCGACTGCGCGCCCGCGTGGCCGAGCGTCTGCTGCAGTCGCAGTCCACCAACGCCATCCTGACCACCTTCAACGAGGTCAACATGGCGCCGGTCATGGAAATGCGCAAGCGCTTCCAGGAGAAGTTCGAGAAGGAGCATGGCGTCAAGGTCGGCTTCATGAGCTTCTTTGTGAAAGCCGCGGTGCACGCGCTCAAGAAGTTCCCGGTGCTCAACGCCTCGGTGGACGGCAACGACATCGTCTACCACGGCTACTTTGACATCGGCATCGCCGTGGGTTCGCCCCGGGGCCTGGTGGTGCCGATCCTGCGCAACGCCGACCAGATGAGCTTTGCCGACATCGAGAAAAAGATCGCCGAGTACGGTGTCAAGGCGCGCGACGGCAAGCTGGGCATTGAAGAGATGACCGGCGGCACGTTCTCCATCAGCAACGGTGGCGTGTTCGGCTCGATGCTGTCCACCCCCATCATCAACCCGCCGCAATCGGCCATTCTGGGTGTGCACGCCACCAAGGACCGCGCCGTGGTCGAAAACGGGCAAATTGTCATCCGCCCGATCAACTACCTGGCCATGTCCTACGACCACCGCATCATCGACGGCCGCGAAGCCGTGTTGGGCCTGGTGGCCATGAAAGAGGCGCTGGAAGACCCGGCCCGCCTGCTGTTTGATATCTGAAGGGGCTGATGATGTCCAAACAGTTTGACGTGATCGTCATCGGCGCCGGTCCCGGCGGCTACATTGCCGCCATCCGCGCCGCCCAGCTGGGTTTCCAGGTCGCGTGTGTCGACGAGTGGAAGAATGACAAGGGCGGGCCGGCGCCTGGGGGTACCTGCACCAATGTTGGCTGCATCCCCTCCAAGGCGTTGCTGCAGTCGTCGGAGCATTTTGACCATGCCTCACATCACTTTGCCGAGCATGGCATCGAGGTCAAGGGGCTGGGTCTTGATCTGGCCAGGATGATCGCCCGCAAGGACGCGGTGGTCAAGCAGAACAACGACGGCATCCTGTACCTGTTCAAGAAGAACAAGGTGTCGTTCTTCCATGGTCGCGGCTCCTTCGTGAAGGCTGTGGACGGCGGTTATGAAATCGCCGTCAAGGGCGCCGCGGACGAAACGCTGGTTGCCAAGCAGGTCATCGTGGCCACCGGCTCCAACGCGCGCGCCTTGCCGGGTGCGCCGTTTGACGAGCAGAACATCCTGTCCAACGACGGTGCATTGCGCGTCGGCGCGGTGCCGAAAAAACTGGGCTTGATCGGCTCGGGCGTGATTGGCCTGGAGATGGGTTCGGTCTGGCGCCGGCTTGGCGCGGAAGTGACCGTGCTGGAGGGCTTGCCGACTTTCCTGGGTGCCGTGGACGAGCAGATCGCCAAGGAGGCGCACAAGGCCTTCGTCAAACAGGGGCTGAAGATTGAACTGGGCGTCAAGGTCGGCGACGTTAAACCCAGCAAGAAGGGCGTCAGCGTGGCCTACACCAGCGCCAAGGGCGAGGCCCAGACCCTGGAGGTGGACAAACTGATCGTCTCGATCGGCCGTGTGCCCAACACCACGGGCCTGAACGCCGAGGCCGTGGGTCTGAAGCTGGACGAGCGCGGCGCCATCGTGGTGGACGAGCTGTGCAAGACCAATTTGCCGGGCGTCTGGGCCGTGGGTGACGTGGTGCGCGGCCCCATGCTGGCGCACAAGGCGGAGGAAGAGGGCGTGGCCGTGGCCGAGCGCATTGCCGGGCAGCACGGGCACGTCAACTTCAACACGATTCCGTGGGTCATCTACACCAGCCCCGAGATCGCCTGGGTGGGCCAGACCGAGCAGCAGCTCAAGGCATCGGGCCGCGCTTACAAGGCCGGCAGCTTCCCGTTCCTGGCCAACGGCCGCGCACGCGCGCTGGGCGACACGACGGGCATGGTGAAGTTCCTGGCCGATGCGGCCACCGACGAAATCCTGGGCGTTCACATCGTCGGCCCCATGGCCAGCGAACTGATCGCAGAAGCCGTGGTGGCGATGGAGTTCCGTGCCAGCAGCGAAGACATCGCGCGCATCTGCCACGCGCACCCGTCGTTGTCGGAAGCGACCAAGGAGGCGGCGCTGGCCGTGGACAAGCGCACGCTCAACTTCTGACGGCGTGCCACCCATGCTGGTGCGTTCCGCGTACGAACTCGAACTCAAGAACCGGGGGTACGCGAGCGACCCGGCGCAGCTGCGCGCGGTCGATGCGCTGGAGCGCTGCGCTTCGGAGTGGGCAGGGTACAAGGAAAAGCGCTCGAACGCGATCAAGAAGCTGATCAACCGCCCGGACGTGCCGCGTGGTGTCTACATGCACGGGGGCGTGGGGCGTGGCAAGAGCTTTCTGATGGACTGTTTTTACGGCGCGGTGCCGATCCGGCGCAAGACCCGGCTGCACTTTCACGAGTTCATGCGCGAGGTGCATCGGGAACTGGCCGAACTGCAGGGCACCGTCAATCCGCTGGACGAACTGGGGCGCCGGATGGCGGAACGCTACAAGCTCATCTGCTTCGATGAGTTCCATGTGGCGGACATCACGGATGCGATGATCCTGCATCGCCTTCTCAAATCGCTTTTCGAGAATGGCGTCGGATTTGTCACGACCTCGAATTTCAGGCCCGACGAGCTGTACCCTGGCGGTTTGCACCGGGATCGCATCCTGCCGGCGATCAACCTGCTCAACGACAAGCTGCAAGTCATCAACGTGGACCACGGGACCGACTACCGGCGACTCACGCTGGAACAGGTCAAGCTGTATCACACGCCTCTGGGCCCGCAGGCGGATGCCGAGATGGAGCGGGCTTTCACGCAGTTGGCCGAATCCCAGGACGAAAAACCCCTGTTGTTGATCGAATCCCGGGAAATCGTGGCCCGGCGCAAGGCGGGGGGGGTTGTGTGGTTTGACTTCAAATCGCTGTGTGGCGGGCCTCGTTCGCAAAACGACTATCTCGAAATTGCTTCCCAGTTCCATACGGTTTTGTTGAGCAACGTGCCACACATGCCGGTGCGCATGGCGTCGGAGGCGCGGCGGTTTACATGGCTGGTGGATGTGCTCTACGATCGGCGTGTGAAGCTCATCATGTCCGCTGAAGTCTCGCCGGATGCCCTGTACACGGAGGGGCCGCTGGCGCATGAGTTCCCCCGCACGGTGTCGCGTCTGACCGAGATGCAGTCATCGGCCTTTCTGTCGCTCGCCCGGCGGATTGTCGACACGGGGTTGACGTGAAAAATCCAGACCGGTCGTTCATCCTTTTGCCGGGAATCTTGGCCTGCTGCGTCGCATGGAGTGCCGCCGCGGCGGAAAGCGATGCCACGACGGCGTCCGGGCGCGCGCGCATCAAGGACGAACAGGCGCAGATTCGGTCGCGTGCCGCGACTGAGGAGGCAGCCTGCTACCAGCGTTTTGCGGTCAACGATTGCCTGCAGGCGGTCAGGGCACGCCAGCGCCAGGCCCTCGGCGAATTGCGACGTGAGGAAGTGGCCCTGAACGATGCGGAGCGCAGGAATAAGAGCGCAGAGCGGCAGCGCCGTCTCGAAGAGAAGGAAAAAGCGCGGGAGGCACGGATTGCGCAGACGCCGGGACAGGCTGCGAGCGGTGCGCCTGTTGCGGCCACCAGCGGAAGCGAGCGAGGTGACGCGCGCAAGAAGCGGCGGGTGGCTTTGAAGATTGCACCGCATGAGCCCCGGGTTCCGAAAGCAACAAAGCCGCGGCGCCCGTCAAGTCGTCCGGATTCGACGGGCGGCAGAATCGAACCTGCACAGGTTCAATCCGGCTCCACATTGCAGGAGCGTGAACGGGCCCGGCAAGCGCGAGCTCTGCGCCGCGACAAGGCCTTGGCCAATCCGACAAAAATACCTGCCAAGCCGTTGCCCGTCCCACCTTGATGGCGATTGGGATGACGACCGGCGTGGTCAGTCACCCAAGGGTTCGAGCTTGATGATGGCCAGCGACAGGTTGTCACCACCGCCGTGGCCGCGGGACCGGGCCTTGTCGATCAGAAACTCCGTCGCTTCGCGTGGGGTCAACGCCGACAGCACCGACCCCAGTTCACTGGTGTTGAAGTAATGCCAGATGCCATCGCTGCAGGCCATGAGCGCATCGCCTTGTCTCAGCTTGGGGATGAAGTGCACGTCCATGGGGGGATCGGCCTCGGTTCCCAAACAGCCCATGAGAACGTTGGACTGCGGATGCACGTTGGCTTCTTCTTCCGTGATTTCGCCCAGATCGACCAGGGTCTGCACGTAAGAGTGATCCAGCGTGCGTTTGACCAGGCGGTCGCCGCGAAAGTGGTATATGCGCGAGTCACCTGCATGAATCCAGTGACAGTCCCCCTCGGGGTTGAGCAGAAAAGCGGCAATCGTGCTGTGGGGTTCCTGCTCGGCCGATATGGCCGTGAGCTTGATCACGATATGAGCCTCCTGCACGATCTGCTTGAGCATGGAAGGCGCGTCGTCATTCTCGGGAGAGTAGCGCTCGAACAACTGACGCGCGGTCAGCAGGACCTGATCGGAAGCCTTGCGCCCGCCGCTGCGTCCGCCCATGCCATCGGCCACGACGCCCAGAAGGCATCCTGGTGTGCGCGGATGGGCGATCAGCGCGACCTGATCCTGCTGGTATTCGCGGTCACCCTTGTGGATGCCGGTGGACGCGGTGATTCGATAGCCTTTGACCATGTGCAAATCCTGAAGCTCGACTCTGTTCGACGGACCCGGTAAAGGACGTATTATCGAGCGAACCCGGCGCATGCCATCAAAATCGATCGCAATTTCTTGGATTCCAACCTGCATTCACCGGAACGGCGCCTGATTGAGCTGCGCATGGAGCACGCTGATCTGGATGCCTTGATTGACCGGATTGCCCACGAAGCGCCGGTCGACGAACTGATGGTGCGCCGCCTGAAGAAGCGACGCCTTGCGCTGCGGGACAAGATCAGCCGCCTGGAATGGGCTCTGGACCCCAAAGAGCCGGCATGACCGGACGATCGGGTTTCTCAGGTGCGGGTCTTGCAGGGCGCGGCACCGGAATATCGGGACGATGATGCTGGAGTTGCAGGCGCGTGAAGTATTTGCCACGAGCGGCGTCCTTGCGCGGTCAGCCGCACATTTTTCGCCTCGCGACGGCCAGACCGACATGGCCGTTGCCGTGGCTCAGACGATCGAGGCCGGTGGCGTGCTGGTGGTGGAGGCTGGTACCGGGGTGGGCAAGACATTTGCCTACCTGGTGCCGGCGCTTCTCAGTGGCGAGCGCGTTATTCTCTCGACCGCCACGAAAGCCTTGCAGGATCAGCTGTTCGGACGCGATCTGCCTGGACTGGTGGCGGCGCTCGGTTTACCGACCAGGATGGCTTTGCTCAAGGGGCGCGCCAGCTACCTCTGTGTGCATCGAATGGAGCTGGCTCTGCACGATAGCGGGCCATCCGATCGTGCGTCCACGAGAGCCCTGATTGCGGTCGAAGCCTGGGCCCGGACGACACGCACGGGCGATCTGGCCGAACTCGAAGGCCTGGATGAACGCTCGCCCGTCATTCCGCTGATCACGTCCACGCGCGAGAACTGCCTGGGCGCCGTGTGTCCGAGGTATCGGGCCTGCCACGTCAATTTGGCGCGGCGCGAAGCGCTGGCGGCGGACTTCGTGGTCATCAATCACCATTTGTTTTTTGCTGATCTGGCGGTCCGTGAGTCGGGCATGGCGGAGCTGCTTCCCACGGCGCGAGTGGTGATTTTTGACGAAGCACATCAACTGAACGAAATTGGCGTGCAGTTCCTGGGCGTGCAGCTCACCACCGGGCAACTGCTCGATCTGGCGCGCGATCTGCTCGCAGCGGGTTTGCAGTTCGCCCGGGGGCTTGCCGACTGGACCATGCTGGCGGCAGACATGGAGCGTGCGGCGCGGGATCTGCGCCTGCATGTTGGGCGGGTGACGCCGGGTGCGAAGTTGAGATGGACGGGGCTGACGCCCAGCGGCGTCGAGGCGCACGACTGGACACAAGGTCTGAGCGGCGTTCGCGAGGCCTGCGCACAGGTGCTCGAAGCCCTGACCACTGTCAGCGAAATGGCTCCCGATTTCATCCGATTGCATGAACGGGTGGTTGATCTGGGCGGGCGTGCGGAACGGTTTGCCGCGGCGAGGCGAACGGGTTGTGTTCGTTGGGTGGACGTGGGAGCGCAGCTTCGCCTGGTGGAGTCGCCGCTGGACATCGCCGAGGCTGTGCAGGCCCGGTTGCTCGGCCCACCGCGCGAAACAGGGGCCGTGGAGCGAGCCTGGATCTTCACTTCCGCCACGCTGGGGAACGATGAGCGTCTGCAGTGGTTCACCGAGCCCTGTGGCCTGACGGCGGCACGCGTGTTGCGCGTGGCCAGTCCGTTCGATTTCGCCCGCCAGGCCGCGATTTATGTTCCGCCAACCATGCCACGCCCCGACGATGCCTCGCACAGCAAGCAGGTGGCGATTTTGGCGGGCGACTCGGCCGAACGGCTGGGTGGACGCACCCTGGTCCTGACGACCACGCTCCGTGCGTTGCGGGTGATTGGTGATGCGCTGGCGGAACGGTTTGGTCCGGATGGCCGGGTAGAGGTACTGGTGCAGGGCCAATTGCCCAAGCGCGTGCTGATGGCACGCTTCCGCGAGGGCGCGCAACAGGGTCGCGCGGGCTGCGTTCTGGTTGCGTCGGCGTCTTTCTGGGAGGGCTTTGACGCTCCCGGCGAGGTTCTGCAGCTTGTGGTAATTGACAAGCTGCCATTTCCACCTCCGAATGACCCGTTGGTGGAGGCGCGTGCACAGCGTCTGCAGGACGCTGGTCGAAGTTCCTTCATGGAATATTTTGTGCCCGAGGCGGCCGTGGCGCTCAAGCAGGGTGCGGGGCGACTGATTCGACGAGAGAGCGACCGCGGTGTTCTGGTGGTGTGCGACCCTCGCCTGACAGGGGTGGCGTACGGGCGCCGTCTCCTCGCCGCGCTGCCACCCATGCGTCGACTGACCACGATGACGGACTACATCGAAGCGCTCGACTCGCTTACCAGAGCTTCCACCACGGGTCCGAGCTCGACTTGAAGCCGCGTGTCAGATATTCGCTTTTGGGGAAACTTTTCTCGAGAACCCGTCGTGCGTCGTCGCGAAGCTGTGGCATGCCAAGCGCGTCATAGGCTCGGACCATGATGAACAGGGCTTCTTCCGCGGCGGGAACCTCGCGGTAATCGTTGACGGCAATCTGGGCCCTGTTGATGGCGGCCACATAAGCACCGCGGGTCAGGTAGTACCGGGCGACGTGCACCTCATATTGGGCCAACGCATTGACGACGTAGGTCATGCGCAAGCGGGCGTCCGGGGCATAACGGGAGTCGGGGAAGCGCGAAGTGAGTTCACGGAACGCCTCGAACGATTCTTTTGCCGCCTTCTGATCGCGCTCGGAAAGGTCCTGCTTGGCGAGGGACGCGAAAAGACCCAGGTTGTCGTTGAAATTGATCAGGCCTTTGAGATACAGCGCATAGTCGATGGCAGGGCTCGCCGGATGCAGCTTCATGAAGCGGTCCAGTGTGGACAGGGCCTGTGCCTGCTCGGAATTTTTGAACTGCGCGTAGGCTTTTTCGATTTGAGCCTGTTGTGCCAGGGGAGTACCAGCGGCACGGCCTTCCAGTTTTTCGTAAAGCGGAATGGCGTTGTCGTACGCGCCCGAGGCGGCTTCGTCCTTGGCCTCGGAATAGATCTTGTTGGGGCTCCAGCCTGCCGTGGGGTCGGCGGTGGTGGACGAGCAGGCCGACAATATCGCGACAATGAAGGTCATCACCAGCGACGGAACAACCGATAATTTGGCGCGAAGCATCACGGAAAGCTTTCTTGAAACACAGCCAGCAGATTATATCGACCGACCTGCTCCTGGACTCGACCGACGAAACATCGGACGCGGGCCCCGACACCGAGTTGCGTGAAGGCCTGATCGCTGACGTCTTCCATGGCACTCGCGTCGACCGGGCACTTGCAGCCATTGCGCCGGAATTTTCACGCAATCATCTGCAGCAGATCATCGAGTCCGGAGATGTCCGCATCAATGGAATACCCGTGGTGCGGCCAGCCGCCAAAGTCCGCGCAGGTGACAAGGTTTCCTTGGAACTGCGCCCAACCCCACAGAGTCAGGCCTTCCGGCCCGAGGTGATGGCGCTGGATG
The DNA here is from genome assembly GCA_041739435.1 of Burkholderiaceae bacterium. Taxonomy (GTDB): domain Bacteria; phylum Pseudomonadota; class Gammaproteobacteria; order Burkholderiales; family Burkholderiaceae_C; genus PHCI01. The sequence goes on along the minus strand of JBGSNW010000020.1, from coordinate 17,145 downwards.
TGGTGCATGAAGACGCACATCTCCTGGTGCTCAACAAACCCGCCGGACTGGTCGTGCATCCTGCGCCGGGCCACTGGAGCGGCACGCTGCTCAATGGGTTGCTGGCGCGCGACCCTCACGCGGCCAATTTGCCTCGCGCTGGTATCGTGCACCGCCTTGACAAGGACACCACAGGCTTGATGATGGTCGCGCGCAGTCGCATCGCCATGGACGCGCTGGTCCGGATGATTGCCGCACGGGAGGTGAAGCGCCAGTATCTGGCGCTGGCGCACCGGTCATGGCAGGGCGCATTGCACCGCCTGGTTGACGCGGCAATCGGACGGGACCCGCGCAACCGGCTCCGCATGGCAGTGGTGGACGGCGTGCGCCATGCGGGCAAGCCAGCGGTAACTGAAATTGAACTGCTGGACAACGGTGCCGAAGGATGCCTGGTGTTTTGTACGCTGCAGACGGGACGTACCCACCAGATCCGCGTTCATCTGGCATCCATTGGGCATCCGCTGGTGGCCGACACACTGTACGGTGGCGCGAATGCTGCCGCGATGACACGTCAGGCGCTGCACGCCGTGCGGTTGGCCTTTTTGCATCCCATAGATCGGCAGCCAATGAAATTTGAAGCACCGTTGCCTGAGGATTTGGAGGAAGGCCTGAAAAGCTGGGGCCTGCGCTACAATAAAATCTGATTGGAGCGGGGGATTTTCCGCCCATCCGTCGTTGTCGCGCTGCCGTGACAACCTTCTGTTGCATGACCCTGCGGTCTTTTGCAGCGTATCCAATTGAATCGTCCCCTGGTGAACGCGCCTGACCGCGTCAAGATCGGGAATCGGAGCATCATGAACACGGTGGATGCCAAGCGCATTCTCGAAACAGCCCTGATTTGTTCGTCGCAGCCGATCACGCTGCGCGAGCTGCGCACGCTGTTCAACGAAGAGTTGGGCGCTGACACGCTCAGGGTGCTGCTGCAAGACCTGCAGCTTGACTGGGCGCCCCGCGGCGTCGAGCTGGTGTGTGTGGCCAGTGGCTGGCGCTTTCAGAGTCGGCCCGAGATGCGCGAATATCTGGACCGGCTGCACCCTGAAAAGCCGCCCCGCTACACCCGGGCCACGCTGGAGACTCTGGCCATCATCGCCTACCGGCAGCCCGTCACGCGGGGTGACATGGAAGACATCCGCGGTGTGACCATCAATTCGATGATCATCAAGCAGCTTGAAGACCGTGGCTGGATTGAAGTCATCGGTCACCGCGAGGCAGCGGGTCGGCCGGCGCTGTTCGCCACCACCCGCCAGTTCCTGGACGATCTGGGGCTGGCATCCCTGGACCAGCTGCCGATACCCGATGCCGGTAACGGGCAGACAGGCATGCTGGATGCGCTGAGCCAACTGGGCGACGGGGGGGCAGGAGGCACTGCCCATTGACGGTGGGCCTTTTCGGCCTGACGATGCTGCAGAACCCCTTTCCAGCGATACCACTGAGCCCGCCAGCACACCTGGCCCGATACTCCTTGACGGAACGTCCTCATGAACGACCAAACGCCTGCCATCCCGAAGCCTGAATCCGTTCTCGAGGCAGACGAAAATCCCGATTCGATGCCCGTCGACGAAAGAGAAAACGCGGCTGAAAATGCAGCGACGGAGGAAACCCTCGGCGCGATGACGGATGCCGGTGAGGCAGTTGCCCAGGGGGCTCGTCAACCCCGACCCGCGCAGGTGTCGGCCTCTTTGAGCGGCGCGTTGCCTGCGATCCGCTTTGAAGACGTGGTGTCCGGACAATTTGACGCGGACGAGAGCGTCCCCGATCTTGCTCCACCCAAGCGTGTGCTGGCCCCCCAGGCTGAATCGCCAAAACTTCACAAAGTGCTCGCGCAGGCCGGTCTTGGTTCTCGGCTGGAAATGGAGCAGCTCATCACCGAAGGCCGTATTTCGGTCAACAACGAGCCGGCCCATATCGGTCAGCGCATCCAGTTTGGCGACACCGTCAAGGTCAATGGCAAGCCAATCCGCTTTCGCATCGATCCACCTCCTCCCCGCGTTATTGCGTACCACAAACCCGTTGGCGAAGTCGTGACACACGACGATCCGCAGAACCGGCCCACGGTGTTCCGAAGGCTCCCCAAACTCGTCCAGGGAAAGTGGCAAGCGGTCGGGCGCCTTGACCTGAACACTGAAGGACTGCTCCTTTTTACCAACTCCGGAGAGCTGGCCAACCGACTGATGCACCCCCGGTTTGGCCTGGAGCGCGAATACGCAGTGCGTGTGCTTGGCGCCCTTTCCAGGGATGAACGGCAACACCTGCTGGATGGTGTCAAGCTCGACGACGGCGTGGGGCAGTTTGGCAATATCGAAGACGGCGGGGGTGAAGGCGCCAATTGCTGGTACCGCGTGACCATCTCCGAGGGCCGACACCGCGAAGTCCGACGATTGTTTGAAGCTGTGGGCCATGCGGTCAGTCGGTTGATACGCATCCGCTATGGCGCGATGGTCCTGCCCCGTGGCCTCAAGCGTGGCGCGTGGCTGGAACTTGACGAACGTGATATCCAGGCCCTGGGCCAGGTCGTGGAGGCCCGTTCCGGCGCTTCAAATCCTCGGGGCGGAGGGGTTGGCGCTGAGCCGGATGGCCGCGGAGGAGGGGGCATGCGCAATCGGCGCCGAGGTGGTGCGCGCACGGATGCACCCCGTGACCTGCAGGCCGTCTCGCGCAATGGGGGAGGGGTGCCCGGAAATGCCACTGGCAAGGCCGCTCGTGGCGGTGGTCGACGGCAGAATCGAGGAAGCGATCGCGACGACCGGGCGCCAGGCGGTGCACAACCCGACCCAATGAAAACGGCCTTTGGCTACATCGGGGCCGACAGCTTTACCCGACAGCGCCAGGGGCCAGGAGGCGGGCCGCGCCGGGGCGGCGGCAACACCAACGGGTCCTCTCGGCGCAGCGGGGGGCGCGGCCGCTGAATCCGTGGACCGCCCCCGAGGGGGGTTAGATGTCCGACCGGAACCCCGGCGGAGTCATGTCGGGGCCACGGTGCCACGGTAGAATGCAAGGCTTTGTCCAAGAGGCAAAATTTTTTCGCATTGCTTTTCTAATTCAGGAACAATTCATATGGCAACCGAGCGCACTCTCTCCATCATCAAACCCGACGCCGTGGCGAAAAATGTCATTGGGCAGATCTACGCACGTTTCGAGGCCGCGGGCCTGAAGATTGTTGCCGCCCGCATGGCGCATCTTTCGCGTGGCGAAGCTGAAGCGTTTTACGCCGTGCACAAGGCCCGCCCCTTTTTCAAGGATCTGGTGGATTTCATGATTTCCGGACCGGTGATGATCCAGGTGCTGGAAGGTGAAAACGCCATTCTCAAGAACCGCGAACTCATGGGTGCGACCGACCCGAAAAAGGCCGACGCCGGTACGATTCGCGCCGACTTTGCCGACAGCATCGATGCCAACGCCGTACACGGGTCGGATGCCGCGGAAACCGCCAATGCCGAGATTGCCTTTTTCTTTCCCGGCATGAACATCTACTCGCGCTAGCATGCGGCGCCTGCTGCCCCCTGTGTCGTGGCGACTTCCCGGGCGAGACCGGGAAGCCGGGGGCCGCATGGCAATGCGACAGTTGGTCAACCATCCGTGATGAAGGTCAACCTGCTTGACTTTGACCTCGAAGGGCTGGTCGCCTTTTGTGGCTTACTGGGTGAAAAGCGATATCGCGCGACCCAGTTGTTCCGCTGGATTCATCAAAAGGGCGCTGCCGATTTTGGCCAGATGACCGACTTGGCGCAGGTCCTGCGTGGCAAGCTGGCCGAACGGGCGGAAGTGCGCCAGTTACCGGTCATCGCTCAACACGAAGCGGCTGACGGCACGATCAAGTGGCTGTTCGATGTGGGCAACGGCGACGCTGTCGAATCCGTCTACATTCCCGAGGACGACCGCGGCACGCTGTGTGTTTCATCGCAGGCGGGTTGTGCCGTCGGATGCCGATTCTGTTCGACCGGGCATCAGGGCTTCAGCCGCAACCTCACGACGGCTGAGATCACCGCACAGCTCTGGTTCGCCGAACACTTCCTGCGCAACCGCGCCCGGACCACGGAACGCGTGATCTCGAATGTGGTGATGATGGGAATGGGCGAGCCGTTGCAAAATTTCGATGCGCTTGTACCCGCGCTGCGCACCATGCTGGACGATCACGGCTACGGCCTGTCGCGGCGACGTGTCACGGTGTCCACATCGGGCGTGGTACCCATGATCGACCGACTGGCGCGCGATTGCCCGGTTGCACTGGCTGTGTCCCTGCATGCGCCGAACGACTCCCTGCGCGACAACCTGGTGCCCCTTAACCGTAAGTATCCCCTGGCGGAGCTGCTTGAAGCCTGCGACCGATATCTGCAACACGCGCCGCGCGATTTTGTTACTTTTGAATATTGCATGCTCGACGGTGTCAACGACACACCCGAACACGCCCGTGAGCTGGTGCAGAAGGTCAATGGCTACCGGCTTCGCGCCGGAAACGCAGGGGTGTGGTGCAAGTTCAATCTCATTCCGTTCAATCCGTTTCCTGCGTCAGGGTTGCTGCGTTCGACCGACGAAAAAGTTGTGGCGTTCGCCAGAATTCTGACGGACGCCGGGCTGGTGGCCACGGTGCGGAAAACCCGCGGTGATGACATCGATGCGGCGTGTGGTCAGCTGGCGGGGGACGTTCAGGACCGCACGAGAGTCGGGGATCGGATTGCACGGCAGCGGACGGTGATGCTCAAATCTGTCACGATGCGGTCGCAATAACAGGAGACACGACAGATGAAAATATCAGGTTGGGGTTGGGCAGGACGCGGCCCATTTCGGTGGGCATTGTGGGGTGGGGCGGCCTTGTTGGCCATGTATTCGCTCTCGGGCTGCGCCAATGTGCCTGGGCAGACACGGATTCCGGATTCGCAGCCCGATGCCGCGGGAAACGTTGACGAGTCAGACGCGCGCAAGCGGGCTCGTTTGCGGCTGGAGCTTGCCGTCAACTATTTCGAGCAAGGCCAGACCAATGTCGCGCTGGAGGAAATCAAGAGGGCATTGGGCTCCGATCCGGCCTACCCCGAGGCCTTCAACCTGCGCGGTCTTGTCTACATGAGACTCAATGACCTGGCCCAGGCCGAAGAGAGCTTTCGCCGGGCATTGGCGTTGAACCCGCAGAGCGCCAATGTGTTGCACAACTATGGCTGGCTGCAATGTCAGTTGACGCGTTACCCGCAGGCGGACGAGCTGTTTGCCCAGGCGCTGGCCAACCCCACTTATGGGGATCGCGCCAAGACCATGATGGCACAAGGGGTGTGTCAGATTCGATCTGGTGACCGCGCCATGGCCGAACGCACCCTGGCGCGCGCGCTTGAACTTGACGCGGGAAACCCGATCACGGGTTTCAATCTGGCCAATCTGCTGTATCTGCGTGGCGACTTCACGCGAGCACAGTTCTATATCCGCCGAGTCAACAACAGTGAAAGTGCCAACGCCGAATCTTTGTGGCTCGGCATCAAGGTTGAACGAAAAATGAACAACCGCGTCGCCATGCTGCAATTGGTGGACCAGCTCAAACGCAGGTTTCCGCAGTCCCGGGAACTGCTGGCCTACGATCGGGGTAATTTCGATGAGTGAGTCCGACGGATTGCCGATTGCCGATGGCGGACAGCATGACGCCAGCGCGGGGCAACTTCTGCGTGCGGCACGGGAATTGGCGGGCCTGCATGTGGCCGCACTGGCAGTTTCGCTCAAGGTGCCCGTCAGAAAGCTCGAGGCGCTCGAAGCGGATCGGCTCGAGGACTTGACCGACGCGGTGTTCGTCCGCGCGTTGGCGTCCAGTGTTTGCCGCACGCTCAAGATCGACGCGGCGCCTATTCTGGCGAGGTTGCCGCAAACTGCGCGACCACGGCTGGAGCCGGCGCCCTCGACCATCAATGCTCCGTTTCGCGCGCCGGGTGACGGCCCGGGCCCGGGTCTGATGGACCAACTGTCCCGGCCTGTGGTATTGGCGGTGCTGGCGTTTCTGCTGGGTGCGCTGGTGCTGATATTTCTGCCCTCGATCCAGCGCGACGCAGCGTCGGCGGGGGCGGGTCAGAAGCTGAACTCGGTGGAGACGCCCTCGCCGGGTCCGGTGGCACCTGTGGCAACGCCCTCTCCGACAGCGCAGGCGGACGCGGCTGTCCCATCTCTCCCGGTGGAGGTGACGCAGATCTCGGCGGTCACGGCGGAGCCGGGCGGGACGAAGTCTCCTGCGACCGAAGCCCAGGTCGTTTCTGAATTGGTGGTGGCATCCGGCACCAATTCAGCCCTGCCCGCATCGATGGCGGTTGGCGTGGCCATCTTCACGGCCCGGGCCGAGTCGTGGATTGAAGTCACCGATGCCCGCGGTGTTGTGGTCCTGCGCCGTCTGCTGGCGGCCGGGGCATCCGCCGGGGTCAATGGCGCCCTGCCACTCGCGGTCGTGATCGGCCGCGCCGACAGCACCGACGTGCAGGTGCGGGGAAAACCGCTGGATCTGACGCGATTCACACGTGACAATGTCGCGCGTTTCGAGGTGAAGTGATGGCCATTGTCGAAGCCCCCATTCCCTCCGCGGCGCCCTTGCCACGCCGTTCCCGGCAGGCTGCGGTGGCCTGGGGCGGGCGTACCGTGACGGTGGGTGGGGATGCGCCGGTCCGGGTCCAGTCCATGACCAACACCGACACAGTCGACGCCGTTGGCACGGCCATCCAGGTCAAGGAACTGGCCCTGGCCGGCTCGGAGCTGGTCCGCATCACCGTGAACACGCCTGAAGCGGCGCAAGCCGTTCCCTACATCCGTGAGCAGCTCGATCGCATGGGCGTCGATGTCCCCCTGATCGGGGATTTCCATTACAACGGCCACCGTCTGTTGACCGACGTGCCGGCCTGCGCCGAAGCGCTGTCCAAATACCGCATCAACCCCGGCAACGTGGGCAAGGGTGAAAAGCGCGACCGCCAGTTCGGCCAGATGATCGAGGCGGCCATGCGCTGGAACAAGCCTGTTCGCATCGGCGTGAACTGGGGCAGCCTCGACCAGGAGCTGCTGGCCGGCCTGATGGACACCAACAGCCTGCGCGCCGCGCCGTGGGACGCCAGGCAGGTCATGTACGAGGCGCTCATCACCTCAGCCATTGAATCCGCGCGCCGCGCCGAGGAAATGGGCATGGACGGCCGTCAGATCATTCTGTCATGCAAGGTCAGTGGCGTGCAGGATCTGGTTTCGGTGTACCGAGAACTGGCGCGCCGGTGCGACTACGCTCTGCATCTTGGCTTGACCGAAGCCGGCATGGGCACCAAGTGCACGGTGGCCTCGGCCACGGCGCTGTCCATCCTGCTGCAAGAAGGCATTGGCGACACCATTCGCGTGTCGCTGACGCCTCAACCCGGCGAATCGCGCACGCAGGAAGTCGTGATTGCCTCAGAAATCCTCCAGGCCTTGGGCCTGCGCAGCTTCGTGCCGAGTGTGACGGCCTGTCCGGGGTGTGGCCGCACCACCAGCCAGACCTTCCAGGAACTGGCCAAACAGATCGACGACTTCATGCGCGCGCAAATGCCGGTCTGGCGCGCCCGCTATCCGGGCGTCGAGACGCTGAAAGTGGCGGTGATGGGCTGCATCGTCAATGGCCCGGGTGAAAGCAAACACGCCGACATTGGCATCAGCCTGCCCGGCACGGGCGAGGCGCCGGCCGCGCCGGTCTATGTGGACGGCGAAAAAAGCGTGACCTTGCGCGGCGAGCGCATCGCGCACGAATTTCAGGCGCTGGTGGAGGGTTACATCGAAAAGCGTTTCGGCACGGCTACACCTGCCGACACACCAGCCCGAGTTGATTGAACCGAGCATCCATGTCCGAAAAAATCACCGCCAGCAAGGCGGCCAGACTGACGGCCGTCAAAGGCATGAACGACATCCTCCCGCCCGAGTCCGCGCGCTGGGAGTGGTTCGAATCCAGGGTGCGCGCGCTGATGGCGCGCTACGCCTATGCCAACGTGCGCACGCCCGTCGTTGAACCGACGGCGCTGTTCGTGCGCGGCCTCGGCGAGGTGACGGACATCGTCGAGAAAGAGATGTACTCCTTTGAAGACTCGATGAACGGCGACAAGCTCACGCTGCGGCCCGAGGCCACCGCCGGCATCGTGCGCGCAATGATCGAGCACAACGCCCTGTACAACGGGCCGATGCGGGTCTGGTCGGCGGTGACGCTGTTTCGCCACGAGCGGCCGCAGAAAGGGCGTTATCGCCAGTTTCACCAGATCGACGTCGAGGCGCTGGGCTTTGCCGGGCCCGATGTCGACGCCGAGCAGATCCTGATGTGCCGGGCGCTGCTGCGCGACCTCGGCATCCCGATGGAGCATGTGCGACTCGAGCTGAACAGCCTGGGCCAGCCGGCCGAACGCATGGCGCACCGCGCCGCGCTGATCGCGCACTTCGAGGCCCATGCCGATGTGCTGGACGAAGATGCCAGACGCCGACTGCACAGCAATCCGCTGCGCATCCTCGACACAAAAAATCCCGCCATGCAGGCCGTCGTCGAAGCGGCCCCTCAACTGATGGACTTCCTCGGCGAAACATCGCTTGCGCACCTGAACGCGGTGCGCGCGGTGCTTGACGCGGTGGGGCTGGCCTACCGCACCAATCCACGCCTGGTGCGCGGCATGGACTACTACAACCTCACCGTGTTCGAGTGGATCACCGACAAACTCGGCTCGCAGGGCACGGTTTGCGGCGGCGGCCGCTACGATGGCCTGTTCGAGCAGCTCGGCGGCAAGCCGACACCGGCGGTTGGCTGGGGCATGGGCGTGGAGCGCATGCTGCTGCTGCTCGAAGCCGTCGGCGTGCTGCCACCCGAGTCCGCGCCCGACGCCTACGCGATCGTGCCGTCGGCAGAGGCGATGCCGGTGGCCATGGCGACCTGCGAAGCCTTGCGTGGCGCCGGCATCCATGTGCAGATGCATGCCGGTACCGGGGAGGGCATGGGCAGCATGAAGTCGCAGTTCAAGAAAGCCGACGCCAGCGGGGCACGGTTCGCCCTGATCTTTGGCGCCGATGAGCTGGCCGCGGGCACGGTCACGGTCAAGGCACTGCGCGACGGGGCGGGCGCACAACAAACTCAGGCGCTCGCGGAAGTGTCCGCATGGGCGTGCAACCTACAATCGCGGTCTTAACGATTCCCACCCATGGCAAAACATCTCGATCTCGAAGAACAGGAACAGCTTGCCGAGCTCAAGCATTTCTGGAACCAATACGGCAACCTCATCACCTGGATCCTGATCCTTGTATTCGGGTCGGTGGCCGCCTGGAACGGCTACCAGTACTGGCAGCGCAGCCAGGCCGAGCAGGCCGCGACGTTGTACGACGAGGTGGAACGGGCTGCCGCGGCGGGCGATGCGGGGCGTCTTGACCGCGCCTTTGCCGACATCAAGGACAAGTTCGGCAAAACGGCGTATGCCCAGCAGACAGCCCTGTTGGTGGCCAAGACCGCCATTGACCGCGGAAATCCCGATACCGCCAGGACTGCGCTTGCCTGGGCCATACAGCAGGGCAAAGACCGCGGCCATCAGTCGCTGGCCCGGCTTCGCCTGAGTGCGATCCAGCACGAAGCCAGGGCGTACGACGAAGCCCTGGCAACACTGGCCGATGGGTTCCCGGTCGAATTTGAACCCCTGGCAGCCGATCGCAAAGGCGACATCCTGCTGGCGCAAGGCAAAAAATCCGAAGCCATCCAGCAATACCTCAAGGCCTACAAGGGTCTGTCGGAGCGACTGGATTACCGGCGACTGGTCCAAATCAAGCTGACCTCACTGGGCGTGGACGCCACCGGGGCAGAGGCGACCGCCACGACACCAACCGGTGCCACAGGGGGCAAACCGTGAATTTCAAGAGATTTTGGCCTTCAGCCCCCGTCAGATGGTCATTGTTAGCTACGTTTTTAATATTTTTCCTGACCGGTTGTTTTGGTGGAGGCAAGCCATCGGCTTCTCCGCTGGGTGAAAATCCTTCACAGGCAAAAATCAGCACCGCGTGGGCAAACCGGGTGGGGGGCACCGATCTGTTCCTGAGTGTCAACGTCTCGGCGAAAGCGGTCACGCTGGCAGGTGCTGACGGAACGGTGGCGGCGCTGGACCCGGTCACAGGCCGCGATCTGTGGCGCACCCGATTGACGACACCGCTGCTTGCCGGGGTGGGCAGTGACGGGCAGACCGCTGCGGTGGTCACGCGCGAGAACGATCTCGTCGCCATCGAAGGTGGCAAGGTCCTGTGGCGTCAGAAGCTGTCGGCCCAGTCCTTCACGGCGCCGCTGGTGGCCGGCAAGCGCGTGTTCGTGCTGGGCGCGGACCGCTCCGTGCACGCGTTTGACGGCCAGACCGGCCGCCGTTTGTGGTCGCAGCAGCGTCCGGGGGACCCACTGGTGCTGCGACAGGGCGGCACCATGCTGGCGGTGGGGGATACCCTGGTCGTGGGGCTGTCTGGACGGCTGGTGGGAATGAACCCGCTCAGTGGCGCGTCGCGCTGGGAGGCTCCGATTTCAACACCACGTGGCACCAACGAAGTTGAGCGCCTGGTCGATCTGGTGGGTGGTGCGAGCCGGGTGGGCGACGTTGTCTGCGCGCGCGCGTTCCAGACGGCGGTGGGCTGCGTCAACACCGCGCGGGGCACGCTGCTGTGGACCCGGCCCGGCAATGGCATCGTGGGCCTTGATGGCGATGCCCGCAACGTGTATGGCAGCGAATCCAACGGGCTGCTGAATGCCTGGAACCGCATCGATGGCGAGCCCGTCTGGTCTGCCGATCGCCTCAAGTTTCGCGACCTGACCGCGCCGCTTGTGGTGGGACGCGGGGTTGTGGTGGGCGACGGCGCCGGCTTCGTGCATCTGCTCTCGCGTGAAAATGGCAGTCTGCTGGGGCGCGTGTCCACCGATGGTTCGCCCATTGTGGCCACGCCGGTCCTGGCGGCTGACACGCTGGTGGTGGTGACGCGCAACGGTGGTGTGTTTGGCTTTCGCATCGAATGAAACCCGTCATCGCCCTGGTCGGACGCCCCAACGTTGGCAAATCGACACTGTTCAACCGCCTGACCAAATCGCGTGACGCCATCGTCGCCGATTTCGCCGGGCTGACGCGAGACCGCCATTACGGCACGGGCCGACAGGGCAAGCACGAATACATCGTGATCGACACCGGCGGTTTCGAACCCGACGCCGCCAGCGGCATCTACAAGGAAATGGCCAAACAGACGCGGCAGGCTGTCGCCGAGGCCGATGTGGTGGTGTTCGTCGTCGACGCGCGGGCCGGGCTTTCGGCGCAAGACCACGACATTGCCAAGTACCTGCGCCGCCTGGGCAAACCCTGCGTGCTGACCGCCAACAAGGCCGAGGGCATGAAGGACGGCACCCGGCTGGGTGAATTTTTTGAACTGGGCCTGGGCGAAGTCCACCCGGTTTCGGCCGCCCACGGCGAGGGTGTGCGAAGCCTGGTCGAGCGGGCCCTGGCGCCGCTGCACCTGCCAGAGCCGCAAGACGACGATGAAGTCGCCGAAGACACCGGCGTCATTCGGCTGGCGGTGGCGGGGCGGCCCAACGTGGGCAAATCCACATTGATCAACACCTGGCTTGGCGAAGAGCGGCTGGTGGCGTTTGACCTGCCGGGCACGACCCGCGACGCGATCTCGGTGCCGTTCGAGCGCGGCGGGCAACGTTTTGAGCTCATCGACACCGCGGGTCTGCGCCGCAAGGGCAAGGTGTTTGAAGCCATCGAGAAATTTTCAGTCGTCAAAACGCTGCAGGCCATTGAAACGGCCCACGTGGTGCTGCTCCTGCTCGATGCCACCGAAGGGGTGACCGACCAGGATGCCCACATCGCCGGCTTCATTCTGGAGAGCGGCCGCGCGGTCGTGCTGGCTGTCAACAAATGGGATGCGGCGGACGAATACCAGCGCCAGTTGGTCCAGCGCTCCATTGAAACCCGTCTGGCGTTCCTCAAGTTCGCCTCGATCCACTACATCTCAGCCAAGAAGCGTCAGGGTCTGGGGCCGGTTTGGGATTCGATCGCCCTGGCCCGCAAGTCCGCGATGTGCAAGATGCCCACGCCGGTGCTGACGCGCCTGTTGCAGGAGGCGGTGCAGTTCCAGGCGCCCAAGCGGGCGGGCATGTACCGTCCCAAGCCACGCTACGCCCATCAGGGCGGCATGAACCCGCCGGTCATCGTGATTCATGGCAATTCGCTGGACCATGTGACCGATGCTTACAAACGTTTTCTGGAAGCCCGGTTCCGCAAGGAATTCAATCTCGTGGGGACGCCGCTGCGCATCGAAATGAAAATTTCGCACAGCCCCTACGCCGACACCGATTGAGTGTTGTGACCGGCTCCATGCCCGGCGCAACGCGGCGAAAGACCTTATGGATTTAATGCGCTCGCCGCTGGAATCGTGGCGGTGGTGTGGTAAGGTCCAACCTCCAACAACAACTTCCAGAACACGGAGAATATCGTGAGCAACAAAGGGCAATTACTTCAAGACCCGTTCCTCAACACGCTGCGTCGCGAGCATGTTCCAGTGTCGATTTATCTCGTCAATGGCATCAAGCTGCAGGGTCAGATCGAGTCTTTCGACCAATACGTCGTGCTGCTGCGCAACACGGTGACGCAAATGGTTTACAAACATGCCATTTCCACCATTGTCCCAGGCCGCGCCGTGAATTTCTCGGCGGCCGAAGCCGGCGAGCCGGGTGCCAACCCTGCCTGATGGCAGGTCGTTCCGGAACCCCGGTTCCGGTGAGCTGTCTGCCATTGCCTCCACACTGAATTGAGTTCAGCCACCCCCCTCGACTTCACGCCGACCCGGGCTGTACTTGTCGGTGTCGATTTTGGCCTGCCCCATTTCGATTCAACACTGGACGAACTCGGGCTGCTGGCGCAAGCAGCCGACATGTTCGCGGTGGCGCGCATCACCTGCAAGCGCAAGGCACCTGACGCCGCCCTGTTCGTGGGCAGCGGCAAAGCCGACGAAATCAAATTTCTGGCCGAACAGCATGGCGCGACGGAAATCCTGTTTGATCAGGCCCTGAGCCCGGCGCAGCAGCGCAATCTTGAGCGCCACACGGGATTGCCGGTTAACGACCGTACCCTGCTGATTCTTTCGATTTTCGGCCAGCGCGCGCGCAGTCACGAAGGCAAGCTGCAGGTGGAGCTGGCGCGGCTGCAATACCTGAGCACGCGGCTGGTGCGCCGTTGGTCCCACCTGGAACGCCAGCGCGGCGGCATTGGTGCCCGTGGCGGACCGGGCGAGACGCAGATCGAGCTGGACCGCCGGATGATCGGAGACGCCATCAAGCGCACCCGCGAGCGCCTTGAAAAAGTCAAGCGGCAACGCCAGACCCAGCGGCGCCAGCGCGAGCGGCGTGATACCTTCGCGATTTCCCTGGTGGGCTACACCAACGCCGGGAAATCAACGCTGTTCAATGCGCTGGTCAAGGCCCGTGCCTTCGCGGCCGACCAGCTTTTTGCCACGCTGGACACGACCACGCGCCAGCTGTTTCTGGGCGAAGCGGGGCGATCGGTTTCGCTGTCGGACACGGTTGGCTTCATCCGGGAGCTGCCACATGGCCTGATCGACGCTTTCCGGGCCACCTTGCAGGAGGCGGCCGACGCCGACCTGCTGCTGCACGTGGTGGACGCGGCCAATCCTGGCTGGCACGAGCAGATTGCCCAAGTGCAGCGGGTGCTGGGCGAAATTGGTGCCGCCGAGGTGGCGCAGGTTCTGGTGTTCAACAAGCTGGATGCCCTTGACGGCGCGCAGCGGCCACGTCAGCTGCAGGACGTATTTGATCTCGACGGCACACCGGTGCCGCGGATATTCGCAAGTGCCGTGACCGGCGAAGGGCTTGCGCTTTTGCGTCAGCAACTGGCCGACACCGTGACCCGGAGGTTCCCGGCGACTGCGCCAGAAACCACATGGGTTGAACCCCTTGTCTGATTGGGCACAATCGGGGATACGAGATCACAACGAGACCGAAGCGCATGAATTTCAATCTACGGAGGTTTGCCATGGGGGGGCTGTCGGGCCGGATCCGGGGCATGTTCAACCTGAACGACCCACGGTGGGGCCGTGGCGACGATCCCGCGGCGGATCAAGGCTCCAACAATGCACGTCCCGAACGTCCAGAGGGCGACCCGGCACCCCGGCCGCCCGCAGGCGGAGGGCGCGATCGTGGACCCGATCAGGGGCCGCCGGATCTTGACGAGCTGTGGCGCGATTTCAACCGCAAGCTGGGCGGGCTGTTCGGGGGGGGCAAAAAACCGTCCCGGGGTGGCGGTTCAGGTGGTGGCAACGGTGGCGGCGGATTCCAGCCCGACATGAAAAGCGCCGGTGTGGGAGGCGGGCTGATCATCGGCGTGCTGGCACTGATCTGGCTCGGAACCGGCTTTTTCATCGTGCAGGAAGGCGAACAGGCTGTCATCACGCAGTTTGGCAAATACAAAGCCACCGTCGGAGCCGGCTTCAACTGGCGGTTGCCGTATCCGGTCCAGCGGCACGAGACAGTGCGCGTGACGCAGATCCGGTCGGTTGACGTCGGACGCGACACCGTGATCAAGGCCACGGGCTTGCGCGAGTCGGCCATGCTGACCGAGGACGAAAACATTGTCGAGATCAAGTTCGCTGTTCAATACCGGCTGAACGACGCCCGCGCCTACCTTTTTGAAAGCCGCAACCCGGCCGATGCCGTCGTCCAGGCGGCTGAAACGGCCGTGCGCGAGGTCGTGGGCAAGATGCGAATGGATTCCGCGCTGGCCGAAGAGCGCGACCAGATTGCACCACGCGTGCGTGCACTCATGCAGACCATCCTGGACCGTTACAAGGTGGGTATCGAGGTGGTGGGCATCAACCTGGCGCAGGGCGGTGTCCGTCCGCCCGAACAGGTGCAGGCGGCGTTCGACGATGTGCTCAAGGCGGGTCAGGAGCGCGAACGCGCCAAGAACGAAGCCCAGGCCTACGCCAATGACGTGGTGCCGCGCGCCGTGGGCTCGGCGTCACGGCTCAAGGAAGAATCCGAAGCCTACAAGGCCCGCATCGTGGCCCAGGCCGCGGGCGATTCGCAACGCTTCCGCTCGGTGCTGGCCGAATACCAGAAGGCGCCCCAGGTCACCCGGGATCGCATGTACCTCGACGCCATGCAGCAAATCTACGGCAACGTGACCAAGATCCTGGTGGATTCCCGCCAGGGTTCCAACCTGCTTTATCTGCCGCTCGACAAGATCATGCAGATGACCGGACAAGGCGGTGCAAATTCTTCTGGCGTCGACGCGATGCTCGTTCCCGCAACGGGTGGCACGACGGCGACGCAGCCGTCCGTGCCGACGGGCGATCCACGCACCCGCGACAACTCGCGTTCGCGCGATCGTGAATCACGTTGAGGCCGACACCATGAACCGAATCGGATTGATTGTTTCTTCGTTGCTGGTGGCCCTCGGGTTGCTGAGTTCCATGATGTTTGTGGTGGACCAGCGCCAGTTTGGCGTGGTGTACGCGCTGGGCCAGATCAAGGATGTGATCACGGAACCGGGCCTCAACTTCAAGTTGCCTCCGCCATTCCAGAATGTTTCCTATATCGACAAGCGACTGCTCACGCTGGACAGCACCGACACCGAGCCCGTGCTCACCGCCGAGAAGCAGCGCGTGGTGATCGACTGGTACGTGCGCTGGCGCATCACCGATCCGCAGCAATACATCCGCAACGTCGGGCTTGATGAAAACGCGGGCGCCAACCAGTTGAACCGGGTGGTGCGCAATGCCTTCCAGGAAGAGATCAACAAGCGCACCGTCAAGGAGCTTCTTTCGGCCAAGCGCGAGGCCCTGATGGCGGACGTCAAGACCGAAGTCCTGGGCTCTGTGCGCGGGGCCAAGCCCTGGGGCGTGGACGTGATCGACGTTCGCATCACCCGCGTGGATTACGTCGATGCCATCACCGAATCGGTTTACCGCCGCATGGAGGCCGAGCGCAAGCGCGTGGCCAATGAGCTGCGTTCCACTGGCGCCGCCGAAGGCGAGAAAATCCGCGCCGAAGCCGACCGCCAACGTGAGGTGACGGTGGCCAACGCCTACCGTGACGCCCAGAAGATCAAGGGTGAAGGCGACGCCGAAGCCGCGCGCCTTTATGGCGACGCGTTTGGCCGCGACCCCCAGTTTGCGCAGTTCTACCGCAGCCTTGAAGCCTACAAGGCCAGCTTCAACAAAAAGGGCGATCTCATCCTGGTCGATCCCTCGTCGGAGTTTTTCAAGGCCATGCGTGGCAACGCGCCTGCCGCTGCGAGCACGAAGAGATAGCGCGGGTCCGCGCCTTTCATGGACAGCGACACGTTCTGGGCGGCATTGGCCCTGGTGCTGGTGATCGAAGGCCTGCTGCCGCTGGCCTCGCCCTCGGGCTGGCGCAACATGTTCGCGCAGATCCTGCGGCTGCGCGATGGGCAGATCCGCTTCTTCGGGCTGTGCAGCATCGCTGTTGGTCTGCTGGTGCTGTGGCTCGTGTCCTGACGACGCGTCGGCGCGTGCCGGTAAAATCCCTGTTTTAACAGCTGCCCCGATTCAACATGTCCGCCTGGGTCCTCCCGGATCACATAGCCGATGTCCTGCCTTCTGAGGCCCGGTGCATCGAAGAACTCCGCCGCGACCTGCTGGACATGGCGCGCAGCTATGGCCATGAGCTCGTCATGCCGCCGCTCATCGAGCACCTCGAATCCCTGCTGACCGGCACGGGCGAGGCGCTCGATCTGCAAACCTTCAAGCTGGTGGACCAGCTCTCGGGCCGCATGCTGGGCCTGCGCGCCGACACCACGCCGCAGGTCGCCCGCATCGACGCCCACCTGCTCAACCGCCGTGGCGTCACCCGCCTGTGTTATTGCGGCCCGGTGCTGCACACCCGCGCCGACCGACCGCATTCCACCCGCGAGCCACTGCAGTTCGGCGCCGAGATTTTTGGCCACGCCGGGCTCGAGGCCGACCTTGAAATCCTGCTGCTCGCGCTCGACTGCCTCAAGACGGCACGGGTGCAGGGCTTCAGCGTCGATCTGGCCGATGCCCGCATCGTGCGCTCGCTGCTCGACGGCGTGGTGCTCGAACCCGGTGCGCTGGCGGCTTTGCAGACGGCGC
>JBGSNW010000004.1:0-3845 GCA_041739435.1 Burkholderiaceae bacterium | reverse complement strand
CGCGGCGCGGCGCTCCACGAACAGGGCCAGCTCGGCCACAGCGGTGGCCGCGTCGCGGCGCCGGTCCATGGGGGTGGTGCCGGCATGGCTGGCCATGCCGGTCATCTCGCACTGGTAACGCACCCCACCGTTGATGGAGGTGACGACACCCAGCGGGAGGTTGAGCTCGTTGAGCACCGGCCCCTGTTCGATGTGCACCTCCACAAAGCCCAGGTAATCCGCCGGATTGCGACGCAGGCCCGCAATGTCCTGCGGGTTCCGTCCCGCATTCGCCATGGCCTGCCGCATGGTGATGCCCTCGGCGTCGGTCTGGTCGAGCCATGTGGGGTTGAAGTCGCCGGTCAGCGCGCCCGAGCCGAGGAAAGTGGCCTTGTAGCGCTGGCCTTCTTCTTCGGCGAACGCCACCACTTCGATGCCGAAGGGCAGGCGCCGGCCCTGGCGGGCCAGTTCACGCACACAGGCCAGGGGCACGTAGATGCCCAGGCGGCCGTCGTACCTGCCGCCGTTGCGCACCGTGTCGTAATGGCTGCCGGTCAGCAGTGTCCTGGCGCCGGCTTGTGCGGCCCGGTAGCGGCCCACCACATTGCCCACGGCGTCGATGGTGACCTCGTCCAGCCCGCAGTCCCGCATGTCCTGCACGATGTGTTTGGCACAGGCCTGGTGGGCGTCGGTGAGGTAGGTGACGGTGAGCTGGCGGTTTTCGGCATAACCCGGGTCGCTGTGCTGCGCCAGGTGTTCCTGCCAGTCCCAGACGGTGTGGCCCAGATCGGGGGTGACGTCAAACTTGTCGTTCAGGCGCAGTTCGACGATGCGATGGATGTTGCGCAGGCATTCGGCCAGTTCAAAATCCGGATGGTTCAGCAGGCGCCGCTCGAAGGTTTCGAGAATCTCGCGTTTGCCGAGGCCGCTGCCACGCGGACCGCGGACCGCCAATACAAACGGGAACCCGAAACGGGCGGCGTAGGCCGCGTTGAGCTGCTGGATGTGCGCAAGCTCCTGCGGGGTACACGCCGTCAGGCCGACCTGGCCCTGCTCGTGGCTGGATTCGGCGGTCAGCGCGCCTTGCAACATGGCCTTGCCGGCCAATTCGGGGTGGGCGCGGATCAGCCGGATTTGTGTATCGCGGCCCGCGTCGCGCACGATGCACGCCATCACATGCTTGAGATGGGCCAGCGAGCGAAAAGGCCGCTGCGCCAGCGCGGCCTGTGCGATCCACGGGGAATGTTCGTACAGGCCTTCGAGCAGGCGGGCGGCTTCGGTGGGGTCGGCGGTGTTGAGCCGGGTCAAGGTG
Organism: Burkholderiaceae bacterium; assembly: GCA_041739435.1. Taxonomy (GTDB): domain Bacteria; phylum Pseudomonadota; class Gammaproteobacteria; order Burkholderiales; family Burkholderiaceae_C; genus PHCI01. Next base: position 2,554 of record JBGSNW010000004.1, on the reverse strand, counting down.
GGCGCCATGGTCAGCCTTTGAACGGATGGTTTTTCTGCCAGTGGTGGGCGATGTCGATGCGTCGGCAAATCCAGACCCGGTCATGGCTCTGGACGTGGTCCAGAAACTTTTGCAACGCGCCAAAGCGGCCGGGCTTGCCCAGCAGGCGACAGTGCATGCCGATGCTCATCATCTTTGGCGTGCGGGCGCCTTCGGCATACAGCACGTCAAAACTGTCTTTCAGGTACTGCAGGAAATGTTCGCCGGTGTTGAAGCCCTGCGCCTGCACGAAGCGCATGTCGTTGCAGTCGAGCGAATAGGGCACCACCAGATGGGGCGCCACCGTGCCGTCGGTGCGGGTGACCTTGGTCCAGAACGGCAGATCGTCGCCGTAGTAGTCGCTGTCGTAGGCGAAGCCGCCGTGGTCCGCCACCAGGCGGCGGGTGTTGGGGCTGTCGCGCCCCGTGTACCAGCCCAGCGGCCACTGGCCCGCGGTCATGTCCTGGAGGATTTGAGTGGCCTGGGCCATGTGCGCGCGTTCGGTTGCTTCTGGCAGGTTCTGGTAGTGGATCCACTTGAGGCCGTGGCAGGCGATCTCGTGCTCCAGCTCCATGAAAACGCGCACCATCTCGGGATAGCGCTGCAGCGCGGCGGCCACCGCGAAGATGGTCAGCGGGAGGCCGCGTTTTTCAAACTCGCCCAGGATGCGCCACACACCCGCCCGCGAGCCGTATTCGTACATCGACTCCATGGTCATGTGGCGGCCCTCGTAGGCCTGCGCGCTCACCATCTCGGAGAGAAAGGTTTCCGACGCCGGGTCGCCGTGCAGCACGTTGTTCTCACCGCCTTCTTCGTAGTTGAGGACAAACTGCACGGCGATGCGTGCCTGGTCCGGCCACTGGGCGTGCGGAACGTTGCGGCCATAGCCGGCCATGTCGCGGGGGTAAGGTGTTGGGGTGTCGGTCATGGTGCGGTGATCGCAGGGGTTGGGCGGATGGGATGTTCAGGACAGGGCCATCGCGAGGTCATTGGCCGGCAGTTTGCGCTCGAACGCCAGCGCCGTCTCGACATGGCGCAGATGCACGTCCATCAGCGCCACGGCGGTGGCCTCGTCACGCGCCGCCAGCGCCTTGACGATTTCGGCATGCTCGTCGTTGGAGTGCACCGCCGCCGTGCTGCTCTGGTACATCAGGGTGATCAGGGCGCAGCGCGAAATCAGGTCGCCCAGCAGTTCGGCCAGCACGGTGTTGCCCATGAGTTCGGCCATGCGGACATGAAAGTCGCCCAGCAGCTCGGTGCGGCCGCTCACGTCGTTGGCGTCGACGGCGCTGCGTTCCCGGGCCACGTGCGCCCGCAGGGCCTTGATTCGGGCGGGTGTGACGTCGCGCACGAAAGCCCGCGTCATCTCGGCTTCGAGCATGCGGCGCACCGCGAACACCTGGCGGGCCTCGTCAACCGAGGGTGTGGCAACAAACGCGCCACGGGCGGGCTCCAGCTGGATCAGGCGGTTGCGTGAAAGCTGGAACAGGGCTTGCCGCACCAGGGTGCGCGACACGCCAAAATGGTCTGCCAGCTTCTGCTCGGCCAGTTTGGTGCCGGGCTGCAGGCGGTGTTCGACAATGGCCTGCGTCAGCGTGTCGACGATGTGGCGTGTGCTGGAGGACTCCATGTGCCCATGATAGGCGAAAAGCCAAAAAGTGTATACACTTTTGGTGGACAAAACGTTGACCAATTTCCCTTTGAATTTCCCCGAAAGGACCGACCATGGGATTGAGCACACACGTACTGGACACCATGCACGGCGGCCCGGCGGCGGGCATGGCCGTGGCGCTGTACACCACGCAGGGCGACACCGCCACGCTGGTCAGGGCCTTCACGCTGAACCATGACGGGCGCAGCGACGCGCCGCTGTACGATAGCGCCACGCTGAAAAAAGGGACCTACCGGCTGGTGTTCGATGTGGCGGGGTACTTCAGGGCACGCGGCGTCGCGCTGCCCGAGCCGAATTTTCTGGACAAGGTGACACTCGATTTCGGCGTGGCGCACCCCGACCAGCACTACCACGTGCCGCTGCTGGTCAGCCCGTGGAGCTATTCCACCTACCGCGGGTCCTGAAGAAGACCCGCGGCGCGAAGGGCGCTACATCTGGCCTTCGGTCAGGGTGTCGAGCTGGAACTTGCCGCTTTTGTGCCACAGCCAGGTGTCGGTGTAGGTCACCCGCCCCATGGCCACGGGGGCCGGGAATGGCGCGGCCTTGCGCACGGTGCGCTCGATTTCGGCCATCACCTCGGGCGCATGCGACGGTGCGCGCATCCAGCTGGTGTGGACCACGCGGCCCTGCGCGTCCAGTTCCACCTGCAGCACGCCCACGGCGTAGAGAAGTGGGGGCAGTTTGCCACGGTAAATCCGGCTCTGGTTGAGGCTGTACAGATGGTCGGCGGCGTCCCGGCGGTAGGCACGGGGCGTGCCGGCCCTGGATGTCTTGCCCTGGATGGCCGCGCTCTGCATGGACTGCATGGAGGAGCTCCGGTCGAGCAGAAAGACGATCTCCCGGGTGGGTTGATCCTCCAGAACC
>JBGSNW010000534.1:0-1880 GCA_041739435.1 Burkholderiaceae bacterium | reverse complement strand
CATCGCCGCGCTGCGCGCCGAGTTCCAGCCCATCTCCGACATGCGCGCTTCGGCCAGCTACCGCAGCGCGGTGCTGGGCAACCTGCTGCAGCGCTTCTGGTTGGAGAGCCAGGGCTTGCAGCAGATCAATCTGGAGTCGTTCCGGCTGGAAGGAGAAGCCACATGAACGCCCCTGAAAAATTCCTGCCCGCTGCAAGCCTGCGCGACAGCGGGCCGGCCAGTGGACGCTCTCGCCCGCACGAAAGCGCCGAAGCCCAGGTGGCCGGCGCGGCGACCTATGTGGACGACATTCCCGAGATCCGGGGCACGCTGTTCGCCGCGCCCATCCTCTCCCCCGTGGCCCACGGCAGGCTGCTGGGCATCGACGCAGCCGCCGCGCGGGTCATGCCCGGCGTGCGCGGCGTGTTCACCCACCACGACATTCCGGGCGACAAGTACCTCGCCACGCCCAAACATGACGAGCCGATTTTTGCCATCGACAAGGTCGAACACATCGGCCAGGTGGTGGGCATCGTGGTGGCCGACACCATGATGCAGGCGCGCCATGCCGCGCGCAAGGTGAAGCTGGCCATCGAAGCGCTGCCGCCCATCCTCACGCCCCGCGCTGCCCATGCCGCCCAAAGCTATGTGCTGCCGCCGGTGATCGTCAAGCGTGGCGACGCGGCCGCGGCTCTGAAAACCTCGCGCCACACGCTGCGCGGCAGCTTCGAGATCGGCGGGCAGGAGCACTTTTACCTGGAAGGCCAGGTGGCCTATGTGGTGCCGCAGGAGCAGCGCCAATGGTGGGTCCACACCAGCACGCAGCACCCGGGCGAAGCCCAGCATTGGGTGTCGCACGCGCTGGGCTTGGACCTCAACGCGGTGCGCGTGGAATGCCGCCGCATGGGCGGCGGCTTTGGCGGCAAGGAGACGCAAAGTGGCCACATGGCGGTGTGGGCGGCCATTGCGGCGCACCACACGCACCGCCCCGTCAAGCTGCGCCTGGACCGCGATGACGACTTCATGGTCACCGGCAAGCGCCACCCGTTTGCCTACGACTACGCCGTGGGCTTTGACGACACCGGCCTGGTGACCGGCCTGCAGCTCACCATGCTGGCCAACTGCGGCTTCAGCGCCGACCTGAGCGGTCCGGTGGCCGACCGTGCCATTTTCCACACCGACAACGCCTATTTTTTGAGCGACGTCGAGATCGCCTCGTACCGCTGCAAAACCAATGTGCAGAGCCACACGGCGTTTCGCGGCTTTGGCGGCCCGCAGGGCGTGATCGTGATCGAAACGCTGCTGGGCGACATCGCCCGCCATCTGGGCCTGGACCCGCTGGACGTGCGCCTGCGCAACCTGTACAGCGATGAACCAGTGAACCCTTCGACCCTTCGACAAGCTCAGGACAGGCCGAGCGCAGGGCGAACGGAATCTGTGCTCGCCGCCTCACCCACCGTTCGGACTGAGCCTGTCGAAGTCCCGCGCCGCAACACCACCCACTACCAGATGAAGGTGGAGGACAACATTCTTCAGCCATTGCTCACAAAACTAGAGCAAACTTCTTCCTATCGACAGCGGCGGGACACAATTTCTGCATGGAATTCGTCCAGCCCGGTGCTCAAACGCGGCATCGCGATCACGCCGGTCAAGTTCGGCATCAGCTTCACGGCCACGCTGTTCAACCAGGCCGGCGCGCTGGTGCATGTGTACACCGACGGCAGCGTGCAGGTGAACCACGGCGGCACCGAGATGGGCCAGGGCCTGCACACCAAGGTGGCGCAGATCGTGGCCGATGAATTGGGTGTGCCGTTCGAGAAAATCGTCATGACGGCCAGCGACACCGCCAAGGTGCCCAACGCCTCGGCCACCGCGGCCTCCAGCGGCACCGACCTCAACGG
>JBGSNW010000486.1:0-4492 GCA_041739435.1 Burkholderiaceae bacterium | reverse complement strand
AGGAAATGGTCATGCCCGGCGACAACGTCAGCATCACCGTCAAGCTCATTGCCCCCATCGCCATGGAAGAAGGCCTGCGCTTCGCCATCCGCGAAGGCGGCAAGACCGTGGGCGCCGGGGTCGTGGCCAAGATCATCGAGTAATCCTGAAAAACCAAAGGAATTACCATGGCCACCAAGCAAAAAATCCGCATCCGCCTCAAGGCGTTTGACTACAAGCTGATCGACCAGTCGGCTGCCGAGATCGTCGACACTGCCAAGCGCACCGGTGCGATCGTCAAGGGCCCTGTGCCTCTGCCGACGCGCATGAAACGTTTTGACATTCTGCGTTCGCCGCACGTCAACAAGACCAGCCGCGACCAGTTCGAAATCCGCACGCATCAGCGTCTGATGGACATCGTCGATCCGACGGACAAGACCGTTGACGCCCTGATGAAGCTGGACCTGCCAGCGGGCGTGGACGTGGAAATCAAGCTGCAATAACCCGCAGCGGCTGGCGCCCCGTGCGGAATGCCAGCGATTGTGTGACGCGAACTTGCCAGGACGGCCAGTTCGCGTTATACTTTAAGGCTCTGCACATTTGAGGCCGCCGAAAGGCAGTCTGGATGGGCTGGGTTTTATCAACAGTCTTTCACGCCAAAACGCTGTCGCCAATTGAAGTGGCAGCGGTGGAAGTTACGGAGAAACAAATGAGTCTGAGCAACTCCCTCGGGTTGCTGGGTCGCAAGGTGGGCATGATGCGTCTGTTCACCGATGACGGGGACGCAGTGCCTGTCACGGTGGTGGATGTGTCCAACAACCGTGTGACCCAGATCAAGTCCCAAGAGACAGACGGCTATGTGGCCCTTCAGGTCACGTTCGGCTCGCGCAAGGCATCGCGCGTGACCAAGCCGCAGGCCGGTCACCTTGCCAAGGCGGGTGTCGAGGCCGGTGAAATCATCCAGGAATTCCGCGTGACGGCCGATACGGCCTCGCAATACAAGGCGGGCGCTGCCGTGCCGGTTGCGTCGGTATTTGCCGTGGGTCAGAAGGTGGATGTGCAGGGCACAACCATCGGCAAGGGCTACGCCGGCACCATCAAGCGTCACCACATGAGCTCGCAGCGCGCGTCGCACGGCAACAGCCGTTCGCACAATGTGCCGGGTTCCATCGGCATGGCGCAGGATCCGGGGCGTGTGTTTCCGGGCAAGCGCATGACGGGGCACCTTGGCGTCGACACGGTGACGACCCAGAACCTTGATGTCATCCGGATCGATGAAGCGCGTCAACTGTTGCTGATCAAGGGCGCCATTCCGGGCTCCAAGGGTGGTTTTGTGACTGTCCGTCCCGCCGTCAAGGCCAAAGTGACTGTGAAGGGAGCGAACTGATGCAGCTCGAACTCCTCAACGACCAGGGTCAGGCCGCGTCCAAGTTTGACGCGCCTGAAACCGTCTTCGGTCGTGAATACAACGAAGATCTGGTGCACCAGGTGGTGGTGGCTTTCCAGGCAAACGCACGGCAAGGCACGCGAGCCCAGAAGGATCGCCAGCAGGTCAAGCACTCGACCAAGAAGCCGTTCAAGCAAAAGGGAACCGGTCGCGCACGCGCGGGTATGACGTCGTCTCCGCTGTGGCGTGGGGGCGGTCGGATTTTCCCGAACATGCCTGACGAAAACTTTGCCCAGAAAATCAACAAGAAGATGTACCGCGCCGGCATGGCGTCAATCTTCTCCCAGCTGGCACGTGAAGGTCGGCTGGCCGTGGTGGACTCGCTCAAGGTGGAGTCTCCCAAGACCAAGCCGCTGGCCGCGCGCCTCAAGGCGATGAATCTGGAGTCGGTGATGGTGATCGCCGACGAAGTTGACGAAAATCTGTACCTCGCGTCCCGAAATCTGGTGAATGTGCTCATCGTCGAGCCGCGTTACGCCGATCCGGTCTCGCTGGTGCATTACAAGAAAGTGCTCGTCACCAAGGGCGCAATCGACAAACTCAAGGAGATGTTCGCATGAGCACGCTCAAGTTTGACGAAGGTCGTCTGATGGCGGTGCTGGTTGCGCCGATCGTGTCGGAAAAGGCCACGATGGTCGCCGACAAGGCCAATGCCGTGACGTTCAAGGTGCTGCAAGACGCCACCAAGCCGGAAATCAAGGCTGCGGTGGAATTGATGTTCAAGGTCGAGGTCAAGGGCGTTTCGGTGCTCAACACCAAAGGCAAGGCCAAGCGTTTCGGCAAATCGAACGGCCGCCGTGACAACGTGCGCAAAGCCTACGTGCGGTTGATGCCCGGGCAGGAACTGAATCTTGGCGGGGAGGCTGCGTAATCATGGCTGTCATCAAGATGAAACCCACCTCACCAGGCCGTCGTGGCGTGGTGAAGATCTCGCGTGATCACCTGCACAAGGGTGAGGGCTACGCGCCGCTGCTGGAACCACAATTCCAGAAGTCTGGCCGCAACAACAATGGCCATATCACCACGCGCCACAAGGGCGGTGGTCACAAGCATCACTACCGCGTCGTTGACTTTGTGCGCAACAAGGACGGCATCCCGGCCAAGGTTGAGCGCATCGAATACGACCCGAACCGGACGGCTCACATCGCCCTGATCGTGTATGCCGACGGCGAGCGTCGCTACATCATTGCTCCGCGCGGGCTGGAGGTTGGTGCATCGCTGGTCAGCGGATCGGAGGCTCCGATCCGTGCCGGCAACACGCTGCCGATCCGCAACATCCCGGTGGGCTCCACGGTGCATTGCATCGAGCTGCAGCCTGGCAAGGGTGCACAGATTGCGCGCTCGGCCGGCACTTCTGCCACCTTGCTGGCACGCGAGGGCACGTATGCGCAGGTTCGCATGCGCTCGGGTGAGGTTCGCAAGATCCACATCGAATGCCGTGCCACCATCGGTGAAGTCGCCAACGAGGAGCACAGCCTGCGCCAGCTCGGCAAGGCTGGCGTGAAGCGCTGGATGGGTATCCGCCCGACCGTTCGCGGTGTGGTGATGAACCCGGTCGACCACCCACATGGCGGTGGCGAAGGCAAGACCGGCGAAGGCCGTCATCCTGTCGATCCGTGGGGTAACCTGACCAAGGGCTACCGCACCCGTAATAACAAGCGCACCCAGGTCATGGTTGTGTCGCGTCGCAAGAAGTAAGGGGTAACAAATGACTCGCTCTCTCAAAAAGGGTCCGTTTGTTGACCACCACCTCGTCGCCAAGGCCGACAAGGCCGTGACGACGAAAGACAAAAAGCCGATCAAGACCTGGTCGCGTCGTTCCATGGTTCTGCCCGAGTTCATCGGCCTGACCATTGCGGTGCACAACGGCAAGCAGCATGTGCCTGTTTACATCACGGACCAGATGGTCGGGCACAAGCTGGGCGAGTTCGCCCTGACCCGTACCTTCAAGGGTCACCCGGCGGACAAAAAAGTCCAGAAGAAATAAGGAAAGACCATGGAAACACGTGCAGTCCTACGGGGCGTTCGTCTGTCGGTCGACAAGGGCCGTCTGGTGGCCGATCTGATTCGCGGCAAAAAAGTGGATCAGGCGCTCAACATCCTGACATTCACCCAGAAGAAAGCCGCCGGAATCGTCAAGAAGGTCCTTGAGTCCGCCATCGCCAACGCCGAGCACAACGACGGCGCCGACATTGACGAACTGAAGGTCAAGACCATTTACGTCGAACAAGGCACCACGCTCAAGCGCTTCACTGCGCGGGCAAAAGGCCGCGGCAACCGTATCAGCAAGCCCACGTGCCATGTGTACGTGACGGTTGGCAACTGAAAGGCCTGGAAGAACTATGGGACAGAAAATCAACCCGACAGGCTTCCGCCTTTCCGTGAGCCGCAACTGGGCCTCGCGCTGGTATGCCAACAACCGTGATTTCGCGGGCATGCTGGCCGAAGACATCAAGGTGCGTGAGTACCTGAAGGCCAAGCTCAAGAACGCCGCGGTATCGCGCATCCTGATCGAGCGTCCGGCCAAGAACGCACGCATCACCATCTTCTCGGCCCGTCCGGGTGTGGTGATCGGCAAAAAAGGCGAAGACATCGAAGCGCTCAAGCGCGAACTGGCCAAGCGCCTGGGCGTGCCGGTTGCGGTGAACATCGAAGAAGTGCGCAAGCCCGAGATCGACGCCAAACTGATCGCCGACAGCATCACGCAGCAGCTGGAAAAGCGGATCATGTTCCGCCGTGCCATGAAGCGTGCAATGCAAAACGCCATGCGTCTGGGTGCACAGGGCATCAAGATCATGTCGTCGGGTCGTCTCAACGGCATTGAAATTGCCCGTTGCGAGTGGTATCGCGAAGGCCGTGTACCGCTTCATACGCTGCGTGCCGACATCGATTACGGCACCTCTGAAGCCAAGACAACTTACGGTGTCATCGGCGTGAAGGTGTGGGTCTACAAGGGCGATACGCTGGGCCGCAACGATGCACCGGCCGCCATTGAGCCACGCACCGAAGAAGAACGCCGTCCCCGTGGTCCGCGACGTGACGCCCGCCCGGGTGACCGTCCGCCCG
>JBGSNW010000474.1:0-2114 GCA_041739435.1 Burkholderiaceae bacterium | reverse complement strand
GTGTGGGCCGCGTGCGACGGCGCACAGATGGTTTCGCCCTCGCCCACGCTGATGAAGGTCTTGCCCGCGCGCTGGCGCGACACCAGGTTCTCCACCGTGGCCAAAAATCCGTAGCCGCCCGTGTTGCTGAGCAGCAGCGTGGCACCGGCAGGCCCGGCAAAGTAGTGCAGCGGCTGCGTGCCGCCTTCGAGCTCGATCAGCGTGGTGATGGGCTGGCCGTCGCCGCGTGCACCGGGCAGGCGGGCCACCGGCACCGAGTACACACGTCCGTTGCTGCCAAAGACGATCAGCGTGTCCACGGTGCGACATTCGAAGGTGCCGTACAGGCCGTCGCCGGCCTTGAAGGCAAAGCTGGCCGCGTCGTGGCCGTGGCCGGTGCGGGCGCGCACCCAGCCCTTGCTGGAGACCACCACGGTCACGGGCTCGTCCACCACCCTGATTTCGACCACCGACTTTTTTTCTTCCTGGATCAGCGTGCGGCGGGCGTCGGCAAAGGTCTTGGCGTCGGCCTCGATTTCCTTGATCATCAATCGGCGCAGCGCCCCGGGGTTGCCCAGGATGTCTTCGAGCCGGCCCTGCTCTTCGCGCAGGGCTTTCAGCTCCTGCTCGATCTTGATGGCCTCCAGCCGCGCGAGCTGGCGCAGCCGGATTTCAAGAATGTCCTCGGCCTGCCGGTCACTGAGCCGGAAGCGCGCGATCAGCGCCGCCTTGGGCTCGTCGGACTGGCGGATGATGGCAATCACCTCGTCGATGTTGAGCAGCACGGTCTGCCGCCCTTCGAGGATGTGGATGCGGTCCAGCACCTTGCGCAGGCGGTGTTCCGAGCGCCGCGTGATCGTGCCCTGGCGGAATTCGATCCACTCGGCCAGCATCTGGCGCAGCGACTTTTGCGTGGGCCGCCCGTCCAGCCCCACCATCGTGAGGTTGATCGGCGCCGAGGTCTCCAGGCTGGTGTGCGCCAGCAGCGTGGTGATGAGCTCGGCCTGCTCGATGCGGCTGGTCTTGGGCTCGAACACCAGGCGCACCGCGGCGTCCTTGCTGGATTCGTCGCGCACCACGTCCAGCACCGCCAGCACGCTGGCCTTGAGCTGGTTCTGCTCTTGCGACAGCGCCTTCTTGCCGTTCTTGACCTTGGGGTTGGTCAGCTCCTCGATTTCTTCGAGCACACGTTGCGTGCTCACGCCCGGCGGCAGCTCGGTCACCACCAGCTGCCACTGGCCGCGCGCCAGGTCTTCGATCTTCCAGCGCGAGCGCACCTTGAGCGAGCCGCGGCCCGTCCGGTAGGCGTCGGCGATGTCCGAAACCGTGCTGATGATCTGGCCGCCGCCGGGATAGTCGGGGCCGGGGATCATCGCGAACAGTTCGTCGTCGGCCAGCTTCGGGTTCTTGACGAGCGCCACGCAGGCGTCGGCAATTTCGCGCAGGTTGTGGCTGGGGATTTCGGTGGCCAGGCCCACGGCGATGCCGCTGGCGCCATTGAGCAGCGTGAACGGCAGCCGTGCGGGCAACTGGCGCGGCTCTTCGGTGGAACCGTCGTAGTTGGGGATGAAATCGACCGTGCCTTCGTCGATTTCGTCGAGCAGCAGGCTGGTGATGCGCGCCAGCCGCGCCTCGGTGTAGCGCATGGCGGCGGCGCCGTCGCCGTCGCGGCTGCCAAAGTTGCCCTGGCCGTCGATCAGCGGGTAGCGTTGCGAAAAATCCTGCGCCATGCGCACCAGCGCGTCGTAGGCGGCCTGGTCGCCGTGCGGGTGAAAGCGGCCCAGCACATCGCCCACCACGCGCGCGCTCTTGACCGGCTTGGCACCGGTGCTGCCATTGGGCCCGCCAAAGCCCAGGCCCATGCGCGACATGCTGTAGAGAATGCGGCGCTGCACCGGCTTCTGGCCGTCGCAGACGTCGGGCAGCGCGCGGCCCTTGACCACGCTCAGCGCGTATTCAAGGTAGGCGCGCTGCGCGTAGGTGGCAAGGTTCAGCGAATCGTCGGATTCGCCCTGGGCAAAGTCCAGCGTGGGTTGGTCACTCATGGCATGGGATCGATTTCATTCTTGGGGATTCGGGTGCGGCGCCAGCACGGGCGGCGGCATGTTGCCACGTCCGAGCGCGCCGCCGGGGCG
>JBGSNW010000452.1:0-13210 GCA_041739435.1 Burkholderiaceae bacterium | reverse complement strand
CAGGGCTCCAGCGTGACGTAAGACGTAGCGCCCCGTACGCCATGGCCGTTGGCCGCTGCGTCGCGCAGCGCCATGATCTCGGCGTGTGGGCCCCCGGCCTGCTGGGTGTGGCCCTGGCCGAGGACCTGGCCGGAGGGGGAGGTGATGATGCAGCCGACGCGGGGGTTGGGGGTGGAGAGGCGTAGCGCTGTTTGAGCCCGGTTGAGGCTTGCATCCAAGTGTGCCAAAGGAGTCGATGACGATGCGTGTGACAAGACTGTGCGGCGAGGGCGCCCTCTCATGCCGCTTTTTGACTGAAGCACTGCATCAGGTCGGCTCGCACCCAGGGGCGAGCGACGGATCACAGATTCTCGCGCGCCCCGAGTTGGCGATGACAAGATACTTTTTACGAGTCGTGACGTTGGATTTCAGCAGCACTGTGCCATCGTTGAAACCAGCACCTCGAAACAGAAATCCGGTGCCTTCAAATGCAAACTGGGTCAGATTCGAAATCGAACCGGAAAACACCTCTCCGACCACCGTGGGTGACAGCGGCTCCTGGGTGACCAACAGGGTGTCCGTAGCCGCGTCGAAGACCGCATCCTGGTTGTTGTCGACATAGATCTGCCAGCCGCTTGTCCAATCAGCCGCGGCGATGGGCTGCACGACCACCCGCTTGTTGTACCTGAGGGAGGCGCCGCGTGCCTGTAGGGCCGCGCTCATGAGGTCGCTGGCAGCAGAACTGAGTGCCTGATTGGCGGCGATCGAACGCAGTGATGGCGCGGCCAGCATGGCCAGCACCGCGACCATGGCCACGACGATCAACAGTTCGATCAGCGTGAAACCCGAAACGGGGCGGGTAGCGGTTTTCATGGCCAGCAAGTCTTGTTGGTGCTGGTGCGAGACCCACCCACGGTGCAACCCTTGCTGCCATCAGAGTCGGAAAAGAGATAACCGATGCCCGCAGGATCAGGCCGGTTGAACGTCGCCCGGATTTCGATGCAACGTTCGGCAACGCTGCCCGCCGCCGCGCACAGCACGCCATCAAGCTTGCAGGAACTGCTGGCCGCGTCATCCCCGGAGAAGGCCTTGATCGGCGGAGTGGCGTCCGTGGAGGCGAACACGGCGTATTTGTTGAACTGCGTGTAATAGCGTTCCTGCTGTTGCATGGCCTGCATGGTCCCGGTGCGACATTCCGCGCGCCGCCCTTTGGCAATCTGAGAGGTGTAGGCCGGATAGGCAATTGCGGCAAGGATGCCCACAATGGCAACCGCAATCATGAGTTCAATCAGGCTGAACCCTCGAGTGGCTTTGATGGAATGAGTCATGTTTGCAGTATCCCGCTAATTCCGCAATTCTCGCCAACTGATTCGACCGCCGGGGATTTGGACCGACTTCACTTTAACTGTCGACACGCCGACAGTACCGGCGTCAGAGATTTTGTTGCCAGTTGATTCGACAATTTGATCGATTTTTACCGTGCGGAATCCACGAGGATCTCGTGTCGAATATGCATTTGTCTCGGCATCAATATCAAGCCAATTAAATTTTCCTTGAAGGCCAGCGCTGGATTGAATCCTAACGTCGTTCAGGACCTCCCCTGTAACGGGGTTAACGATATAGGGTCGACTGGATCCGTCGCCGGAGCAACTTCCTTCAGGCAGCGTGGAGTTGAATGCAATTCCTCCAATACCAATCGAGCCTTCTACGCCAATCCGTTCACGTGCCCCGGGAAGGTCGAAATACCACCCTCGGAATGCTCCTGAACCTAATCCGTAAACGAAAGTGCCAGTTCCAACCGTGACCGTGCTAGTGCCTTCCACTGCAGTACGCTGAAAAAGCTTGTTCTTGGGGACTGTGAAATTGGCGGACGTGGTCTCCAGGGAGTCCCATATCCCGTAAATCGTCTGGACACCCGTGGTGGTGGAATCGGACGGTTCGATGAACTTGCCGGTCCCGACGACCACCATGAAACCCGTTGCATTGGCAGCCACTGCCAGGGGTGCCGTGCTGATCGGCTGAGGGTTTCCAAGGGAGTCAACTGCAGTAAAGAGGGGTTTTGCTACGCCGCCAGATTTGAAGACTGCATTTCCAACATTGGTTGAATTGACGCCATCGGTGAAATCGAACTTCCAGACGTTACCCTGAAGATCGCCTGCATACATGTAAAGCGCCTCGCCTATATCTCCGGTGACGATGCCTGGGTTGGTGAGGCCATTGGCTAAAGTTGGGCTACCAGCGGGCAAAACCACCTTGAAATAGTTGGTGCCCTCTTGCCATGCCTGACCGGGACTTTTATCCAGACTTAGCAGAAACAACGCTTGCTGACCTGTTGTATTGCTGCTGCCATCATTCCGGTAATTGTTGTAGCCACTTCCGACGGCAAGAAACCATTTGTGGGTTGCTGGGGTACCGGGTACCTTCATCATGACGATCTGAGGTTGAGCCAGAATACTTCCCATGGCTGGATCGTCCTGATCGGTAAATTCGAACAACACGTTGTTGACACCAAATGTATTGGGGTTCGTGACGTCTAGTGCAAAAACTCCTTGTGCCCCGCCTCCCATGCCGGAAGCCAGCACGGTCTTCCAGGTGGTTCCGATACGCGCTTCACGTACCGCTGGAACGCCATCCACATAAGGGCGGTGTACATAGGCCGGGTCGGTCAGGCGTGCCACATCCGCAGCGACAGCTCTGGGCATGTAGGCAAAAATCTCTTTCCCGTCGCTTGCACGGAACGCGTGAAGCATGCCGTCGTTGGCACCCACATAAACCACGGCCGTACGATTGGTCACAGATGCCGTGAAGGCCAGATACCCCTCGCCCACGATGTCCGGATCGGCCCCTTGTTTGTAAACCGGGCCTGAATTGATGATGTCACCCAAAATACCGTTGCGTCGACGTAATGTCCCGCCGCTGGAGGACTGCTCATTGCTGCGGTCGCCGCGCAGCCAGTTGATCCGCTGATCCGCAAGGGTGTCTGCAAGCCCCGTAGCCGGGTTGGTGGCCAGGGCAGACTGAACGGCTGCGTCCAAGCTCCCCTTGTTGGCGACGCTGAACACCACGCCCTGTCCTAACGCCGCGTCACGCGAGTACGTGATGATGTTGCGATCCGTCGGCTTCACAAAGGGGTCTGTGACGGTTGGTGATGTAGTCTCAGATGCCGTTGTCAGAATTTTGCCCGCATCCCATACCACTGCAGGTAAAGATTCGATTTGTTGTGTCGTGGTGTTGAAGACCAGCGTGGTTCGCTCCACGGTACCCGACCAGTCCCGTGTATCAAAGCGCGGTGCAAAAAGATCTCCGGTGGGGGCACTGCTGGTAAAACGCTGAGAGCTGAGCGCCGACACCGAGACGGCCCCCTTCTGATTGGTCGCCGCGCCAAAAAACTTCCGGATGCCATCAATCAGCTTCTGTGCCTGGCTGGCAATCACATAGCCATCGGGCGTATTCGGTGCAAGCGAATCTTCCCATTCGGTGTTGTTGGTCACCCCCCCCGCGGTACTGAACGGATTTCCGTCAAGGTTTGCATCGCTGAACCAGCCGTACTTGCCCGCCAAGTAGAAACTGCTGCGGCGTGGCTTGATTCCACGAGGGTTGGTGTCCTCGATCTGGCCATTACCTCCCTCGTCGACGTCGATCGTGAAGGTCTTTACGCGGACATCCTTCATGCTTTCGCCATTTTTCGTGTCGTAGCGAATCGGCTGGGTGTTGGCCCAATAGGCGGCTCCAGCCCAGAAATACCCCGAGGTTGAGCCTGAACCCGTGCCCTTGCCTTCGAGATTGGTGTTGTTGGCATTGGGGTTGGGGTTGCCCAGGGTATTTTGCGTACGCCCCTGTGCATCGGTATAGCTTCGGGATACATTGGTTTCGAACCCGGTCAGGCGTGAAGTCCAGAACGTGGCGTCAAAGGTTTGTGACGGGTTGGACCCGGGGATCAGCTCCACTGCACGGGCTGGATCGGCTACCTGATCGGAACCCACGTTCCCGCCATAGCCCGGCTGTTGCCGATCTCGATGGGTGTTGACGTCGCCGATCGTCAGAATGAAATTGCGACGCTCACAGGCGTTTTGTACCGGATCTTCCCATTTGGCGCCCGTTTTGGTTGGGGTATAGACAGGGTACCCGTCGGCCAGCGTGGCATCAAGTCCCGATGTGGCTGCCGCAGTTGGGCCCAGGCCCTGAAAATATCGCAGAGCCTCGTAATACAGCTCGCCCACGGGGTCAAAGGTCTTGTAGTAACCCTGTACCGCACCCGTGGTGCCGAACTTGTTCAGGTAGTTGATCACCCCGCTGCGTGCATAGGTGGGGGCTTCGCCCAACGGGTCAACGGTGAAGACCCCGTTGTTGGCGTTCCATTCGGTGGCTGCATTGGTCCGGGCCACGCCATCAGGGTCACGGAACACCGGACCAGGGTATTTCATGGGCGCGCGTAATACGCCGCCATAACGTGCAGTGGTGTCGTCGCGGAGGTAGCCAAAGGCCGCCACGCGGACGCCTTCTGACTTGCGCTGGATTTCCCCCACGGGCTTGTAGTTACCGTCGGGGTATCGCTGGCACAGGTCGGTGCGGGTGGTTTTTTCGCTGTCATCGCACACCCTGACGCGGGCAAACATCACCCCCACTCGCGTGCCGAAAACCGTGTAGACGTCCTGCTTGGTGTAGACGTGGTAGTCGCGCCGGATGGTGAAATCGCGGTAGACCGGAACCGCGTCGAACGTGGCGTACTGATTGACGACGTCATAGGGTTCGTAAACCGTTTTTGGAAGTTGTGAATTTGCGAGCCTGCCTCGGCTGGGAAACCCGGCATAAACGCCCGATCCGCATTGACCGCTTGGAACATTTATGAATGAGCCGTTCGATTGCAGCAAACCCTTGAATGCGCCAGGGTTGGTATTGGAATTGTTGGTCCGACAGACATTGACACTGTTGGACATCTGGAACGCGCGGAACGGACCTGAGGTCGGAGGCGTCGACTGGAAATTGCGGATCGCAAAGGTGGCTGTGACGGTGCCCGTTACAACCTGCGGGACGGGCGGTGAGGGAGCCGTGGTGGTGGTGCCGCCGTTGGCTACATAGGTGATGGTGACCAGACTGATGGCCGGGTCAATGCCCGGGGGCTGCATGGTGCCCGTTCCGCCGCCCAGCACAGTGACGTCGGTGAAGGTTACCGGCCCTTCAGTGGGCGCCGTGGCAACGGTTTGCAGGGGGTTGGTGATGGCAAAAACCGTGGTCTGGAAAACGCCACCGCTCGGGGCTGGCGAACCGGCTGAGACCACGGCCGTCGATGTCGATGTGGGGTCGGGTACGGTTTTGTTGAGATTGCCGGATGTGCCTGGATTGTCACAGGGTTGCGAATTATTGCCGGTTCCAAACCAGACCCGGTCCCAGCAGCCTCCACTCCAGACGTCGGCAACGGTGCCAAGGTCCGGGGTCACTTTGCCGACAAAGTTGGCGGGGATTCGCCTGGCGGGGAAATAAGTGGCGTCATGAAGTCGCCAAGAATTTCGCAAATAGGCGCGCCCCAGCACGGTGGTGGTGGGGGTGTCAACCACGCGATCACCCCCTGTCAGAGCGAAGCGCAATAGATCAATCGAGGATGTGGTGACATAGTTCAGTGCATTGCCGCTGTAACCCACGCCGGAGACTGCTGTATTACAAAAACCGCTTGCATCGGTATTGCCTGTCCGAAAAAAATATTCACCGGAAAGTGGGGCACCAGCCGCAGTGTCCTTGTAGTCGTAACAGCCCTTGGGGTCGAAATACCCGAGATAGGTGGTGGCATGGTCATAGGTTGTCGTGCGGTAGGCCGCTCCGACGGTCGGGAATTCCACCGAAAGCGCCAGCGCGATGTTTACGGCCTGCGAGTTGACCGCTACGGGGCCGATGCTCAGATCCACTCCGGGGATGGTGGAGGGAGTTTGGGCGGTACTTCCGGCGATGATGAGCGAAAGCGCCCCTGCGACGGACATTCCCACGAGTTTGTTATACCAATTCATGATGAGGCCTTGCTAATTGGTTGGCACGGGCTTGGAGATGACTGCCTGCAATACGACCTGCGTATCGGCTTGCACACCGTAGCCCACGGCCGTGATTACAAAAGCGTCGAGTGGCTTACCCGCAAGCCCCCGGTTTCGGAATTCGATCTTTGCCTTGCGGATGATGTACCTGGGCAGCTTTGCGGGCAAAGCACCTGTGGCGGACACCGGAAACTGGTCTTCACGGTCCGTGAACTCGCCATAAGTGACATATTGCCGGGTGGCGGCGTCTTCGTTGGCGAAAATGGTCTTGTATGCAGCAGGGCTCAGATCGCTACCGCAAAAGCCGCGCGTCGCGGTCGCGGCACTGCATCCTGAATCGGCCCCCGACTTACCGAACATCGAAACTCGTTCGTTTGCCGCAGTGTTGGGTCCCATGATGTCCACTTCAGCGTCGGCGAGGGCCGCTTCGGCGGACTGGAAGGCCGTTTGTCGATCTCGGTCGTTACGGGTTGCCCTCTCCCCAAGCACGACCAGTCGGGAAGAAACTGCTGCGACCACGAACACGATGCTGATCATGATCAGCACGAACACCAGCGCAACTCCTCGCTGCTTGCGTCGCTGAATGCTGATCGAATAAAGTGGGAGTGTCACGTGCAGCCTCCTAGCGCAGGGTATTTCGAACCAGGAATGTGGATGAATACACTTTACGCAACCGTCCGTCAGCGGGCGGTGTGAATTTGAGTCCGACTTCGGTGCTTGCACCAGTGAAGCTTTGCCCTAATGGGTATAGATCATTTTCCGAAGCAGTTGCGCTTTGGCCCTGCGAAGAGCCAGGGCTTCCGCGGACCACCAAGCCCACACGAATGGCCGAAACGTTGGTCCAGCCCGTGGCGGTTACGTCCTGCGAACTGATCCATCGGTCCACGATGAAGTCAGCATTACTGTCGAAGCCATACATTACCTGCATGGATTCGACGCCGCGTGCCACGGCACTGGCGCTGTACAGCCCGGTAGCCGGGTTGAATGATTTGCATCGCAACTCGGGCTCGCCGTCCTGGGTGGCGACGAAGAACGCACTCAAACCAAGCGCCAGGCTGCCAACGGGATAGGGGTGCGCGCGACCGGAACAGTCCACCATCGTTCCGTCGGCCACGGTGGGGTTGGCCACATCGCTGGAGCCGAAAAAACGCGAAACCAACGTATCACTGGCGTTCAGGCCATTCAGATTGGTGTCGGCGCCGAAGTCAGTGGCACTGGTCGTGCTGGCAATTTGGGAGTTGTTCGCCCCCCATATCGGCCAGACGATTGGCGTGCCAAGACCGAAAACGGCATCGGCCTCGTCAACGCCGACCGATTTGGGTCCAATACGCTCTTGATAGCCGGCGTTGCGGACGGCTTGGCCGATGATGTCCAGGGTGTATCGGGCGGTGTCGTCTATTTCCTGGTTTGCATCCACAGTCTTGTAGCTTTGGTTGGAAACGTTATACAAGGCCACGGTGGCCAACGTGACCAGCAGCATCAAGACCATGGAGACCATCAGCTCCACCAGCGTCAGGCCATGTTGACGGGCGCGCGGTTGGTGGATCATGGCGTCACGAACTCTTTCTGGTTGCCGAAGAGGACAATCGTGAGCTTGGGGAGATCGGCGGTGAATGAGGTGTCACCACTGCCGCTGCCGGTGTTGCCCTTGGCAAACCACCCGAATTTCACGACCATTAGGTCCCCGATGCCGTCGCAGTCCCATTGATAAAGCCCGTCCGCTGTTTTTGGGGCCGAATCCTTGCACACTTTGGCTCTGCCGCCAGGCAAGGTGTTTTTGACCCGGTCCGCCCACTCGAAAACACTATGGCTGACAATCTGATCGGGCGTGCACGTGGCGCCATTTCCCTTGCAGTCAGTCGGTGCTGAAAGCGAGTTCGCTGTGTCGACTGTGAAACTCGACGTATTCGAGGTCGATGTTGAGACGACCGTCGCGGGTACAACCTGCATCATTTCGCCGAAGTCGCGGGCCAGCGCCATGGCCTTGGCCGACGAGGCCGAGAACTGCCCGGACCGCAGGCTCGACAACATCAGGCCACCGGCCCCTAGCAGGCCCACAGCAAATATGACGAGGGCAACAAGTACCTCAATGAGCGACATGCCAGCCTGTCGTTGCAGGCTTGTGGCACGCCGTAAGACAAAGTTACTATTTAGCATGTTTGTACTGTGCCGGTTGCTGATTCAATGGCCAAGTCCGGCGCGACCGGCGGGCTTGGACGGGGGACAAACGGCAGCCACCCGTGGCGACCTGAATACAACCTACCGCCGCACCTCATCCACCAGCGCCCTGAACTCGTCGATGTCCTCAAAGCTGCGGTACACGCTGGCAAAGCGCACGTAGGCCACCTTGTCGAGTTTTTTGAGTTCGCGCATGACGAGCTCGCCGATGCGGGCTGAGGGGATTTCGCGCACGGCGAGGTTCAGAAGTTTTTCCTCGATGCGCTCGATGGCGCTGTCCACCTGCTCGGTGCTGACGGGGCGCTTGCGCAGGGCCAGCTTCATGGAGGCGTGAAGCTTGCCGCGCTCAAACTCGATGCGCCGCCCGTCTTTCTTGACCACCGTGGGAAAGTTGACTTCGGGCCGCTCGTAGGTGGTAAAGCGCTTTTCGCAGGCGCCGCACTGGCGGCGGCGGCGGATGAAGTCCCCGTCTTCCGAGATGCGGGTTTCCATGACCTGGGTCTCGGCGTGGCTGCAGAACGGGCATTTCATGGGCGGGGCCTTGGTGCGAAGGTTTCAGAAGGTAAGGCCCTGGCGGACGGCACCCCCTGAAGCAAACCCGTCAACGGTACACCGGGAAGCGCGCCGTCAGGGCATTGACCTTGGCGCGCACCGCATCAATGTTGGCAGCGTCACGTGGGTTGTCGAGCACGTCGGCAATCAGGTTGGCCGTGAGGCGGGCTTCCTCGTCCTTGAAACCGCGGGTGGTCATGGCCGGGGTGCCGATGCGCACGCCGCTGGTGACCATGGGCTTTTCGGGGTCGTTGGGGATGGCGTTCTTGTTGATCGTCATGTGGGCGGCGCCCAGCACGGCCTCGGCTTCCTTGCCGGTGATGCCTTTGGGGCGCAAGTCGACCAGCATCACATGGCTTTCGGTGCGGCCGCTGACGATGCGCAGGCCGCGTTGCGTGAGCGTTTCGGCGACGATGCGGGCATTGGTCAGCACTTGCTGCTGATACGCTTTGAATTCAGGCTGGAGCGCTTCCTTGAAGGCCACCGCCTTGGCGGCAATCACATGCATCAGCGGGCCGCCCTGCAGGCCGGGGAAGATGGCGCTGTTGATGGCTTTCTCATGTTCGGGCTTCATGAGGATGATGCCGCCGCGCGGGCCGCGCAGGCTTTTGTGGGTGGTGGAGGTCACCACGTCGGCATGCGGTATCGGGTTGGGGTAGAGGCCCGCGGCGATCAGTCCGGCGTAGTGGGCCATGTCCACCATGAAGACGGCCCCCACGTCTTTGGCAACCTTGGCGAATTTCTCAAAATTAATAGCAAGAGAATAAGCGCTGGCACCGGCTATGATGAGTTTTGGCTTGGTTTCGTGGGCCTTGCGCTCCATCGCGTCGTAGTCGATCTCTTCCTTGGCGTTGAGGCCGTAGCTGACCACGTTGAACCACTTGCCGCTCATGTTGAGCGCCATGCCGTGGGTCAGGTGGCCGCCTTCGGCCAGGCTCATGCCCATGATGGTGTCGCCCGGCTTGAGGAAGGCCAGAAACACGGCTTCGTTGGCCGAGGCGCCGCAATGCGCCTGCACGTTGGCGGCTTCGGCGCCGAAGATCCGCTTGACACGATCGATGGCCAGTTGCTCGGCCACGTCCACGTATTCGCAACCGCCGTAATAACGCTTGCCGGGGTAGCCTTCGGCGTATTTGTTGGTGAGCTGGCTGCCTTGCGCGGCCATGACGGCGGGCGAGGCGTAGTTTTCGCTGGCAATCAGCTCGATGTGGTGTTCCTGGCGGGCGTTTTCGGCCTGGATGGCGGCAAACAGCTCGGGGTCGGTTTGTTCAACAAGAATGTTGCGGTCGTACATGGCGGTGCTGCAAGGTGGTGTCCCTGTATTTTCATTGGCATGAATTCAGGGCTGCCCAGGCGAACGGCGGATCACCAGGCGCAACCAAGCAGCGTGGCGGTGCGCTCCCCCGTGGTTTGCGGCCTGTTGGGTGGGCCGGGTTCACGTCGGCACGGTCAACCCGCCAGGGCACCGCGCCTATCGCCAGTCGCGCACCGCGTGAGTGTAGCCGACCCGCGTGCATTGAAGGCAGCGGGGGCTTCGCGCAGCCGAGGTCAGGACGCCGCCGACAGTGCGGCCACTTTTTCGGTGCTGGCGGGCTTTTCGGCCGGCGCGTTGACCGGGATGGGCAGAGGCTGGGCTTGCATCAATGGCACGGGGCGTCCCAGTGCAACCTGCTGCAGGCGGGCATGTTCAGCCAGCACTTTGTCGGCGTAACCGCCGTCGTTCTCCAGATTGGCGGCTCCCACGTAGTACTTCAGGCCGCCTTCCAGCGAGCCCGCACGGGCAATGCTTTCCTGCAATACCTTGACGCCCACGCGCAGGTTGGTTACCGGGTCGAATGCCGCCAGCTTGCCGCCGAAGTTTTCGTATTTGTCACTGTGAATGCCGGTCATGACCTGCATCAGCCCCTGGGCGCCCACGGGGCTCTGGGCGAAGGGGTTGAAGCCCGACTCAATGGCCATGATGGCCAGAATCAGGGTCGGGTCGAGCCGGGTGCGCTTGCCGATCTCATAGGCTTCGACCACCAGCGCGCTCAGCGGTTCGGGCGCCACGCGGTATTTCTTGCTGAGCCAGAAGGCCACGGCAGCTTGCTGGCGGGGCAGATCCCGCGGGTTGGCGGCGGTGGCGCGTTCAATGGCGCTGGGCTCAGCCTCCATGCCCAGCACGGCCACCTTGCGGGCTTGCAGCCAGGTCATCAGATGTTCCTCGCCAGTCTGACGCAGATCGGCACGGGCCACCAGGGTGATGGTGGCGAAGACCACGGCCAACCCGACGAGGGCGAAGCCGTTGTGCGTGATTTCAAAAAAGCCGTCGGCGATGTCGGATGCGACGGTTCGCAAGCTTCGGACGAGTCCAGGCGCTGTCATAGCACTTCCTTTCGACACAAGGACGTGTCGGGCGATACTGGGGAATCAGCATCTCCTCACGACGCCTCGTTTGGATTGGGTCGCCATCAACTTCATGCGGCATTCACAGGGTGCCTGGCATTGAACTTGACTTAGCCGGGGTCGGCAGCGGGTTCGGGTTGTCCCCTAGAACTTGGGACTGATCGGATTCTAGATGCGCTTCTCATATCAAGTCAATCATATGAAATTGGTCAATTACTCTATTTTTGTAATTAAGAAAGCTGGATATAACATCAGTTTTTGGAGGGTTTGCGCGAAAACCGGGCTCGACAGCGTGCCCATGGACCGCGGCAGTGCTCGATTTCGGCCGCATTGTCGGAGCCATGGGGCTGTGGATTCCGGCGCCATTCAACTTCGCTTGTCAAGTCAAATACGCCAATCGCTGCGGTTCCCGTCATTGAGAAATCTGCTTTGAAATGGCCCACGCGTTGCACTATCTTTAACTACCCGAGCAATCGGGCCCCCGCCGGTAGGCGCCAGTTGGCACTCTGTCATGGAGGCGTTGACGAAGCAGCCCCGGAAACCTCTGGAGGCAATCCCTTGCTTCCTGCGCGATAAGGGACGTCACTCTCCCTGTCGCGAACCCAGACGGCCCCGACCCCCGGGTCAGCCCTTAATAGTCTGGTCTAGCCCGGCAGTCCGGCCACAGGTCGCCTGCCGGGTTATCTATTTGGGGTGACCGAATTCACACTTTGCAACCTGTGCCCGTTGATGCACGGGGCGGCTGGCTGACAATCGCTGGCATGCAAACCAAATTCCTCACAAATTCCCCCTGGCGACGGCGATTCGTGTGGGCGTTGGCGGGGCTCGTGGCGGTATGGGCGGTGGGCTGGCTCGCGGTTCCTCCCATCCTCAAAAGTCAGGCCGAAAAGATCGCGGGCCAGCAACTGGGCCGCAAGGTGAGCATTGGGGCGGTCGATTTCAAACCCTGGACGCTGGAGCTCACGGTCACCGACCTGGCCATGGCCACCGCCGACGGCTCGGGCGAGCAGCTGAAAATCCAGCGCCTCTATATAGACAGTGAGCTGGAGTCCCTGCTGCGGCTGGCGCCTGTGGTGGATGCGCTCAGGGTGGACACGCCCACGCTGCGCATCACGCACCTGGGGGATGGTCACTATGACATTGACGATATCCTGGCGCGCCTTCAACAACCCGGCGACCAGCCCGCCGGTTCACCACCCAGGTTTGCGCTGTACAACCTGGCCCTGACCGGCGGCGCGGTGGATTTCACCGATCAGACCGTCCACCGTACCCACGAGTTGCGCGGACTCGACATCAGCGTGCCATTTCTCAGCAATCTGGCGTCCCAGCGCGAGGTCAAGGTCGCGCCGCGCCTGGCGTTCCGGCTCAATGGCAGCGTGTTCGATTCGGCGGCCGAGGGCACGCCCTTTGCCCAGACGCACAAGACCGACGCGCGCCTGCGTATTTCCGCGCTGGACCTGGCGCCGTATCTGGGCTACCTCCCGGCCAGCCTGCCGGTGCGGCTGCAAAGTGCGGTGCTGGGGGCCGATATCCAGCTGGCTTTCGAGCAGACGCCGCAAACCATCGTGCGCCTGCGCGGCAGTCTGCAGGCGAACGACGTGGTGGTGGCGAACGTGCCAGCAACGGGCGTCAAGGGCGACCCGGGCGGCGATTTGCTGGCGTTCAAGTCGCTCCAACTGGTTCTGGACGACGTGCGGCCGCTGGAGCGCCGCATTCAGCTCGCGAAGGTGGCGCTGGATTCCCCGGTGCTGGCGGTGCGCCGCGACGCGGCAGGGCGGCTCAACCTGGCGCTGGCCGCCGAGGCATCCGGGGCCGGTGGCGGGTCTTCGAATAACTCTAAAAACATAGCAAAGAATGACCAATTGAAGGGGGCTAATGGCCTAAAAAGCACTCAAACTGCCGTTGTCAACCCCACCCCACCCTGGGCGGTGGAGGTGGCCCAGGTGGCGCTGCGGTCCGGCGTGGTCCGCTGGTCTGACAACAGCATACCCCGGCCGGCCGAGCTGGCCTTGGCGGACCTGAGTCTGGACGCCTCGGGCATCGCCTGGCCGTTCGTCCAGCCGTTGCAGTTCAGCGGGGCGGGCCAGATCGAGGGT
>JBGSNW010000442.1:0-2774 GCA_041739435.1 Burkholderiaceae bacterium | reverse complement strand
CGCGGCGGCCAAGGCGGCTTTCCCCGCGTGGGCCGCCACGCCCGCGCCACAACGCGCCAGACTGATCCGCAAGCTGGGCGACCTGATCGCCGCCCACGTGCCCGAGATCGCGCAGCTTGAGACCAACGACAGCGGCCAGGTCATCGCCCAGACGGGCCGGCAGCTCATTCCGCGCGCCGCCGACAACTTCTATTATTTTGCCGAGATGTGCACGCGGGTCGACGGCCACACCTACCCGACCGCCACACACCTGAACTACACGCTGTTCCACCCGGTGGGCGTGTGCGCGCTCGTCAGCCCGTGGAACGTGCCGTTCATGACGGCCACCTGGAAAGTGGCGCCCTGCCTGGCGTTCGGCAACACGGCGGTGCTCAAGATGAGCGAACTGTCGCCGATGACCGCCGCGCGCCTGGGCGAGCTGGCGCTGGAGGCGGGCATTCCGCCCGGCGTGCTGAACCTCGTGCACGGTTACGGCAAGGAGGCTGGCGAGCCGTTGTGCGCCCACCCCGACGTGCGTGCCATCTCGTTCACCGGCTCCACCGCCACCGGCAACCGCATCGTGCAGGCGGCGGGGCTGAAGAAGTTCAGCATGGAACTGGGCGGCAAGAGCCCGTTCGTGATCTTCGACGACGCCGACCTCGACCGCGCACTCGATGCCGCCGTGTTCATGATCTTCAGCAACAACGGCGAGCGCTGCACCGCGGGCAGCCGCATCCTGGTGCAGCAGTCCATCTACGCCGACTTTGCCCAGAAGTTTGCCGAACGCGCCCGACGCATCACGGTGGGCGACCCGCTGGACGACAAGACCATTGTGGGCCCGATGATCAGCCAGGGCCACCTGACCAAGGTACGCAGCTACATCGAACTGGGCCCGAAGGAAGGCGCGACGATGTTGTGCGGCGGCCTGGGCACCCCCGATCTGCCCAGCCGGGTGAAAACAGGCAACTATGTACTGCCCACCGTGTTCGCCGATGTGGACAACCGCATGCGCATTGCGCAGGAAGAAATCTTCGGCCCGGTGGCCTGCCTGATTCCGTTCACCGACGAGGCCGACGCGATCCGTCTGGCCAACGACATTCCCTACGGCCTGAGCAGCTATGTGTGGACCGAGAACATCGGCCGCGCGCACCGCGTGGCCGCCGCCATCGAAGCCGGCATGTGCTTTGTCAACAGCCAGAACGTGCGCGACCTCAGGCAACCCTTTGGCGGCACCAAGGCATCCGGCACCGGGCGTGAAGGCGGCACGTGGAGCTATGAGGTGTTTTGTGAGCCGAAGAATGTGGCGGTGTCGCTGGGGTCCCATCACATTCCGCATTGGGGGGTGTAGTTTGATCAGGGTCGTCGTTTCTCTCCAGCATTGCCTCAAGATGGGGCGGGCGGGGCGCACTGCTCCGCTCATGTCCCCCGGACGCGGCTGCGCCGCGACCTCCTCCTTGACTTCGCTGCGCAATGCGCCCCGTCCACCCCATCCCGCGCGGTGTGGTTCGCCGACCCGAGATCCCCATATCCGCAGCGGGTTGGCGCCACGGTGTGCGTACCGCAGCGAGGTCAAGGCGGAGGACTGCGCGCAGCGCAGGCCGGGGGACACGAGCGGAGGTACGCACGCCGTGGCGCCAATCTGCGGAGCGAAAACCAACAGAGCCAACGAACGGCGCCCGGTCAACAGGGCAAAAAGGAGCAAACCATGGGCAAACTAGCACTCGCCGCCAAGATCACCCACGTCCCCTCGATGTACCTGAGCGAGCTCGACGGCCCGCGAAAAGGCACGCGGCAGGACGCGATCGACGGCCACCGCGAAATCGGCCGCCGCTGCCGCGCGCTGGGCGTGGACACCATCGTGGTGTTCGACACCCACTGGCTCGTCAACGCCAACTACCACATCAACTGCGCGCCACACTTCCAGGGCCTGTACACCAGCAACGAACTGCCGCACTTCATCAGCAACATGGCGTTCGAGTTTGCCGGCAACCCGCCGCTGGGCCAGCTGCTCGCCCAGGCCTGCAATGCCCACGGCGTGGAAACCCTGGCGCACGACGCCACCACGCTCAACCCCGAATACGGCACCCTGGTGCCCATGCGCTACATGAACGCCGACCAGCACTTCAAAGTGGTGTCGGTGTCCGCGCTGTGCATGGCGCACTACCTCCAGGACAGTGCGCGCCTGGGTTGGGCGATCCGCCGTGCCATCGAAGACGACTACGACGGCACCGTGGCCATTCTTGCCAGTGGCTCGCTCTCGCACCGCTTTGCGCAGAACGGGCTGGCGCCCGAATACGCCTTCAAGATCTGGAACCCCTTCCTGGAAATGCTGGACCGCGAAGTTGTCCAGATGTGGCAACGCGGCCAGTGGCCGGACTTCTGCGCCATGCTGCCCGAATACGCCGCCAAGGGCCACGGCGAAGGCTTCATGCACGACACGGCCATGCTGCTGGGCGCCCTGGGGTGGTCCGACTACGATGGCCCGGCCGAAGTGGTGACGCCCTACTTTGGCGCGTCGGGCACCGGCCAGATCAACGTGGTGCTGCCCGTCACACCGCTGTCGGGCGCGGCCATCCCGGCCGCGCAAGCCTCTTCGGCCCAGGCTCACCACGCCGCGAGCCGCCTCTGAACGGATTGGCCCATGCCCCACCTCGTCATTCTCTACACCGCCAACCTTGACGCCGAGACCGACATGACCGCGCTGTGCCGTGCCCTGGCCGACACCATGCTGCAGCTCCAGGACGACGACGGTCGGCCCGTCTTCCCGACCGGCGGCACCCGCGTGCTGGCCTACC
>JBGSNW010000434.1:0-1845 GCA_041739435.1 Burkholderiaceae bacterium | reverse complement strand
CGCGCGCGCCGACCGCATCGTTCACCTGAGCGCCGACGGCATCGCCGCCTGACAGCCCGGCGTGCGCCGTGTCACTCGATGGCCAGGCGCTGGGCCACACCCCCCGATTTCTTGGGCAGGGAGAGCGTGAGAATGCCGTTGTCGTACTTCGCCTTGGCGCGCGACTGGTCGATTTCCACCGGCAACTGGAAGCTGCGCGACACGGCGCCGTAGTAGCGCTCGCTGCGCAGGAGCTTATCGCCTTTCTTCTGCTCGTCCTGCTGGCGCACCTCGGCGCTCAGCGTGATGACGTTGCGGTCGATGGCCACATGGATGTCTTCCTTGGGCACGCCCGGCACTTCGGCCTGGACGCTGTAGGCGTTGTCGCTTTCGGTGACGTCGACCTTGATCTGCGCCGCCGACGGCAGCGGATCGCCGTGCAGCGGTTTGAAATAGAAGCCCGGTGACATGTCCTTGAAAAAGTCGTCAAGCAGACTTCCACGAGGGATCAGTGAACTCATGACGTATCTCCTTTGCATTCGGTCGGGAACCGGAGGCCACACACCGCGCGTGCCTCCTGCAAAGAAAATAGGGGGCGAATCCCCGTCCATCAAGGTCTGCCCGCAGGCGGCTTGATCTGGCTCAAACTTCCGGGCCAGACACCCCTCGATCAGCGTGCCAGCAGCGCGGCAAACCGCGACATGTCCACATTGCCACCACTGACAATGACGCCCACACGCGCACCGGCCAGCGCCTTGCCGGCCTGCAGGGCGCCGGCAAAGCCCAGGCAGCCGGTCGGCTCGGCCACGATCTTCATGCGTTCGGCAAAGAAGCGCATGGCCTCGACCAGCTGCGCGTCGGTCACGGTGACGATGTCGTTCACGTCGCGCTGGATGATCGCGAAGGTGAGCGTGCCGATGTTTTGTGTCTGCGCGCCATCGGCAATGGTCTGGGGTGTCGGGATGGTCACGATGGCGCCCGTGCGCAGCGATTGCTGTGCGTCGTTGCCCGCCTCGGGCTCCACGCCCACCACCTTGCAGGCCGGTGCCAGGGCGCGTGCGGCCAGCGCCGAGCCGCTGATGAGTCCACCGCCGCCCACACAGACAAACAGGTGGTCGAGCGCGCCAACTTCTTCCAGCAGTTCCTGGGCCGCCGTGCCCTGGCCCGCGATCACGTCGGCGTGGTTGAACGGTGGCACGATGGTCAGTCCGCGCTGTTCGGCCAGTTCGCGCGTGAGTGCCTCGCGGTCTTGTGTGTAGCGATCAAACAAAATGACCTCCCCACCATCGGCGCCCAGATAGCCGCGCGTGGCGTCCACCTTGGCCTGCGGGGCATCCTGCGGCATCAGGATGACCGCCGGGATGCCCAGCATTTGCGCCGACAGCGCCACCGCCTGCGCGTGGTTGCCCGACGAGAATGCGATCACCCCGGCCTTGCGCTGCGCGGCGTTGAAGCGTGACAGCGCATTGAACGCACCGCGAAACTTGAACGCGCCCATGCGCTGGAAGTTCTCGCATTTGAAAAACAGTTGTGCGCCGGTCATCGCATCGGCGGTGGCCGAGCGCAGCACCGGCGTGTGATGGGCATGGCCGCGCAGACGGTTGGCGGCGTCGACGACGTCCTGGAACGTGGGCAAAGTTGGGGGTGTTGGCATCGGCAAAGCTTACCGCAGCACCGGCACCACGGCCACCCCATGCGCGAGGCGATCGCCCCAAGGCGCACCCGCGCTCAGGTGGCCGCCGCCGGACGGCGCCAGTATTCGTACACCCACGCCTTGCTGAAACCGGCACGCCGGTACAGCGCACGTGCCGGGCTGGCGGCGTCCACCTGCAGAAAAACACGCGCCACCCCGCGCCCCAACGCGGC
>JBGSNW010000417.1:0-2853 GCA_041739435.1 Burkholderiaceae bacterium | reverse complement strand
CCGGTGCCCAGGCGCAGCGCCACGCCTTCGGGAGTGCGAACCTGCAGCGCGCCCATGCGGCCCCGGTGCCGGCCTTGGCCGGGCAGGTGGCCCACCACGATCGCGTCGGCGTCTTCATGCGGCTTGACCTTGAGCAGGTCGTCATTGCGCTCGGCGCGGTACAGCGAATCGCCCCGGTGCAGCATCAGGCCTTCGCCGCCATCCCGCACGGTCTGCGCCATGCGGACCTGCAGCGCCGCATGGCTGGTCAGCTTGAATTGCGGCACGGCCAACACCCAGGGCTGGGCCAGTCGGGCCAGCAATTGCTGGTAGGCGGTGATGCGCTGCGTGAACGGTCCGCCGTGGGCGGGCAGGTCAAACACCATGAAGCGCATGGCGCGCCAGGCTTCGTCGTGTGGCACCTGGCGGCGCACGGTGGACGCGGCCTGCTCAAACCGCCCGTGCCCGGCCCAAAGTTCGCCGTCCATGGGCTCGGCGGGCCAGCCCTGCGTGAACCAGGCCGGTGCGGCAATGGGCTCGCCACCCCGCGTCAGCAACTGACGGCCGTCCCAGTAGCCGCGTACACCGTCGTATTTTTCGCTGACCCAGTAATCGGCCAGCGGGACGCCGGGCCGGTAAACCCCGGCCAGCATCAGCGGGGATGCTTTACCCGCAGCGGCGGCGGCGGGTTGCTGAACGATGGCGCCCAGCGTCAGCCCCAGCAGGAGGCGTCGACGGATCGGGTTCATGAAAACCCCCTAAAACCTCTTTTTTGATAGCAAACTATGACCATCCGACGGGGGCTAATGGCCAATTTTGTTCAAAAAACAAGAAATCAGGCCACGGCGTCGCTGTCGCGGCTGATGCCGGCGGTGTGGCTGAAGCCGCCGTCCACGTAGGTGATTTCGGCGGTCACGCCGCTGGCCAGATCGCTCAGCAAGAAGGCTGCCACATTGCCCACGTCTTCGATGGTGATGTTGCGGCGCAATGGGGCCGCGGCGGCCACCATGCCCAGCAGCTTGCCGAAATCCTTGATGCCACTGGCCGCCAGCGTCTTGATTGGGCCGGCCGAAATGCCGTTGACGCGCATGCCCCGCGGCCCCAGCGATTCGGCCAGGTAGCGCACCGAGGCTTCGAGCGAGGCCTTGGCCAGACCCATGGTGTTGTAGTTGGGAACGGTGCGCAGCGCGCCGAGGTAGGTCAGGGTCAGCAGCGCCGATTTGTTGTTGAGGTAGGGCAGCGCGGCCTTGGCCATGGCCGGGAAGCTGTAGGCGCTGATGTCCTGCGCGATGCGGAACGACTCGCGCGACAGGCCGTCCAGAAAATCGCCGGCAATCGCCTCGCGCGGCGCAAAGCCGATGCTGTGGACAAAGCCGTCGAAAGTGGGCCAGGTCTGCGACAGGTCCTGGAACAGGCGGGCGATCTGCTCGTCGCTGCCCACGTCGCAGTCAAAAATCAGCTTTGAGCCGAAATCGGCGGCGAACTCGGTGATGCGGTCCTTGAACCGCTCGCCCACGTAGCTGAAGGCCAGCTCGGCCCCCTGGGCATGGCAGGCCTTGGCAATGCCATACGCAATGGAGCGGTTGGACAGCACGCCCGTGATCAGCAGTTTTTTTCCAGCAAGAAAACCCATTTGAAACGACTCCGTGAAAATCTTGCAGAATTGTCGCATGCGGGGTTGGATTGTCGGTCTGGTGTTTTTATGGGGCGCGCCCGTCTGGGCGGCGCACGCCTACGCCCAATTTGGCGACATCAGGTATCCGGCCGGGTTTGCCCATTTCGATTACGTCAACCCGGCGGCGCCCAAGGGCGGCGAGATTTCGCTGGTGCCGCCCTCACGCCTGTCCAACTTCGACAAATACAACCCGTTCACCCTCAAGGGCAGCGCGCCGCCCAACCTCAACGGGCTGGTGTTCGAGACGCTGCTCACCGGTACCCTGGACGAGCCCACCACCGCCTATGGCCTGCTGGCCGACGATGTGACCGTGGCGCCCGACCGCCTCTCGGCCACGTTCAGGCTCCATCCGAAGGCACGCTTTCACAACGGCGACCCCGTGCTGGCCGCCGACGTCAAGCATTCGTTCGACCGCATCACGAGCACTGAGGCCGCGCCCCAATACCGCACCATCTTTGGCGAGGTGAGCGGGGTGACGGTGGTCGATGCCCGCACCGTGCGGTTTGACTTCAAGCGCGTCAACGCCGAGTTGCCCCTGATCGCGGGCAGCCTGCCGGTGTTCAGCCACAAATGGGGCCAGGTCAACGGGGTCAACAAGCCCCTGGACCAGATCGTCACCGACATCCCCATCGGCACCGGGCCCTACCGCATTGGCAATGTCAATTTCGGCAAGGACATCAGCTACGAGCGCGACCCCGGCTACTGGGCCAAGGACCTGAACGTGCGGCGCGGCCTGTTCAACTTTGACCGCATCACCTTCAAGATCTACAAGGACAACACCGCGCAGCTGGAGGCTTTCAAGGCCGGCGAGTTTGACTACATCCAGGCCTTCATTGCCCGCGAATGGGCGCGCGCCTACACGGGCAAGCAGTTCGACAGGGGCCAGCTCATCAAAAAAGAGCTGAAACACGGCAACGCGGGGGACTTTCAGGGCTTTTTGTTCAACACCCGGCGCGACAAGTTCAAGGACGTGCGCGTGCGCCAGGCCATCGCGCTGGCCATGGACTACGAATGGCTGAACCGCCAGCTGTTCTACAACGCCTACACCCGGGTGCGCGGCTACTTTGTGGCCAGCGATTTCGAGGCCCGGGGCAAGCCCGGGCCGGAAGAACTGGCGCTGCTCGAACCCCTGCGCGGGCAACTGCCGCCCGAGGTCTTCACCCAGGACGTGCCGCTGCCGCCGGTCACCCGCCTGGACC
>JBGSNW010000404.1:0-1898 GCA_041739435.1 Burkholderiaceae bacterium | reverse complement strand
CAGGGCCTTCACGGATGATCTTGTAAGTTGTTGATCCTGAGGGCTGGGATTTTGGGGTAGACAAATTGTTGGATTTTTGGTGTGTTCGGCTCGTGATGAAATCGCTTCACGATGAGACGATGCCGGGGATCGGCCCGTTGCAGGCCGATCCGTCAATGCGAGTGGAACTGGTCGGAGAGCAGGAGCGCGAGCGTTTCGATGAGCTTCTGGCCCGCGAGCATTATCTTGGGGTGGCGCCGCCGGTGGGCGATTTTTTGCGCCAGGTGGTGGTGCGCGATGGGCAGTGGGTGGCGCTGGTGGTGTGGGGGCCGGCAGCGCTCAAGCTCAAGGACCGCGAGAAATGGATTGGCTGGAACCCGGCGCTGGCCGCCGAGCGACTCAAGCTGGTGGTGCAGAACCGCCGCTACCTGCTTCTGCACCAGAAGGGTGCCCAGCCCAATCTGGCCAGCCAGGCACTGGCGGCGGCGTGCCGCGTGCTGCCTGGGCAGTGGGAGGAGCGTTTTGGCTACCGTCCGCTGATCGCCGAGAGCTTCACCGATCCGGAGAGCTACACGGGCACCTGCTACAAGGCCTGCGGCTGGCAGCCGGTGGGCATGAGCGATGGCAACAGTCGGCACCGGGCCGACTTCTTCGTGCCCAACGGGCGGCCCAAGCGCCTCTGGCTGAAGGAACTCGCGCCGCGGGCGCGCGAGAAACTCTGTGCCGTGCCGCTGGCAGCCGAACATGCCGGGGCAGTGGTCGATGTCGCCCACGGCGTGCTGCCGCTGAACCAGAAGCAGCGCCGCAGCTTGTTCGAAGTGCTGCGTCATGCGCCCGATCCGCGGGCCAGAAACACCCGCTTCCGCATCGGGCCCGTCTTGACCCTGGTCTCGATGGCACTGCTTTGTGGGGCCCGGCAGATCAGCGAGATCGCCCGTTTTGCCACGCGGCTTTCCCCCCGGCAGCGTGCCGACCTGGGCCTGCCGCTCAGGAAAGGCACACGCCGCTTTTACGACGTTCCCGGCTACCATGTCTTTTACGCGGTGCTCACGCGCATGGACCCCGAGCCCTTCGCTGAGATGCTCAGCACTTGGCTGGGCCAACAGGTTGGCACCCTGCCCGGAGCGCTCGCCCTCGACGGCAAGATGATCGGCGACATCGTCGGCATGGTCAGCCTGGTCGAAGTCGAGGACGGCTCACCGGTGGCCATGGCCGTAATGGATCAAAAGGAGGGCACCGAACGCTGCGAACTCAAGGCCGCCCAGGCGCTCATCGCCAGGCTGCCCGATCTAGCCGGCAAGACCATCACCGCTGACCCGTTGCACTGCCAGAAGGAGACTGCGCGCGCCATCGTCGAGAAGCGGGGCGACTACTTCCTGCAGATCAAAGGCAACCAGCCCACGCTCTTGGAATACGCCCGCATCCAGACCGAAGGCTCCCCCCTTTTGTTCAGACCACGTGCGGACACGGCCGCGTCGAAGAGCGCGCGGTGAGCTTGTGCGCCGCCGAACCGATGGCGACCGGCTTTGCCTACAGCCGCACCATCGTGCGCATCCGCAGCACCCGCACGATCAAGAAGAGCGGCAAAACCACCGTGGATGATCGCTACTACCTCAGCAGCCAGGAGGCCGACGAGCGCAGCGCCGAAGGCTGGATCGATCTGAGCCGGGAGCACTGGGCCGGAGTCGAAAACCGCAACCACTGGCGGCGCGACGCTTCGCTGGGCGAAGACGCCACCCGCTCCAGGAACCCCCGGGCATCGATCAACCTCGCCCTGCTGCGCAGCGTCACCCTGCGCCTGCACTCTCATGCCCTCAGCGACGACTGGCTGCCGGCCCAAAAGGAACAACTCGCCGCCCATCCAAGCTCCGCTTTGGCCCTTCTACATGAAAAAGCCTGAGTCAAAACCAAAAGCCCTG
>JBGSNW010000389.1:0-2463 GCA_041739435.1 Burkholderiaceae bacterium | reverse complement strand
GTGGAGCGACCACAGGCTCAAGGCGCTGGCGCCACACGAGGTGATGGCGCTGGCGCACGACGCCGTTCCCAAGGTGGCCTGACCGGGCGGGAGGCCGTTGATGGGGCCCAACGGCGTGTGTAAACCTGGCCGCCGACGCCGCACAAAAGCTCTGGCTCAGGCTCAGCGAAACTCTTCGAAGGCATTGCCTGACAAAACAGGCAGGCGGACGGCGGTGCCCTCGGCGTCTTTGGAGGTGTTGGGGTCCAGGTGTGTGCCGGGCCGCACCGCTGCCGTGGCAACCGCCTGGCCGATCGGCACGCGCCGCGCGCCGTCAAAGCGCGTGTTCCAGTAGGCCACGCGCATGTTCTCCACCCGCACTTGTGCACCCGAGCGCGGCGAATGGATGAACTTGCCGTCGCCCACATAAATGCCCACGTGGCTGAACGAGCGGCGCAGGGTGTTGAAAAACACCAGGTCACCCGGTTGCAGCTCAGTGCGGTCGATGGCCTGGGTGGCGGCGGCCTGCTGTTCGGCGCGGCGCGGCAGCAGCAGGCCCGCGGTCTGTTCGTACATGGCGCGCACAAAACCGCTGCAGTCAAAGCCCGTTTCCACCGTGTTGCCACCGCGCCGGTAAGGCACGCCCAGAAAGGCCATGGCCGCCACCACCAGCTCGGAGGCCCGGTCGGTGACGGTCTGGCGCGCGCCCTCCAGCCGCTCCACCAGGCCCCGGTTCTGCAAAAACTGGTCGAGGTCGCCGTCCGCCGTATGGGGCGGTGCAGCCTGGGCGCAAGTGCCTGCAATCAGCAATGAACAGAAGAGCCAGCGGGACATGGGTTCAGGCTAGTGCCTCAATAGCAAGAAGTCAAGTGAAGTAACCCTTTCAAGTTGTTGATTTGCAATGGTTTCATGGAAATTTTGAAAAATCCTGCACAAAAGCCAGGCGACGATGCCGTTCCAGGCGACTGGCATTGTCGCCACGGCATGGTGGGCACCGCGCCAAATGCGCTACAAACGAACGCCACGGTTGTCTCCTTTCCTTCACGAGGTTTTGCCATGTTCCAAGCGCTTCTGCTCGAAAAAACCGACCAGGTTTTCACGGCCCGCGTCCAATCGGTGGACGAGGCCCAACTGCCCACGGGCGATGTGACGGTGAAGGTGGACTATTCCACCCTCAACTACAAGGACGGCCTGGCCATCACTGACAAGAGCCCGGTGGTCCGCCGCTGGCCCATGGTGGCGGGGATCGACGGCGCGGGCACGGTCATCGAATCGAGCCACCCGGACTGGTTACCGGGCGACGCCTTCGTGCACAACGGCTGGGGCGTGGGCGAAACACACTGGGGCTGTCTGGCGCAGAAGGCTCGGCTCCAGGGCGACTGGCTGGTCCGGCTGCCGCCTACGTTCACCGCGCGCCAGGCCATGGCCATCGGCACGGCGGGCTACACCGCCATGTTGTGTGTGCTGGCGCTGGAGGACCACGGCGTCAAGCCCGCGTCGCAGGGTGGTGAGGGCGAGATTCTGGTGACCGGCGCCACCTGGGGTGTGGGCAGCGTGGCCATCGCGCTGCTGGGCAAGCTGGGGTACACCGTGGTGGCGGCCACGGGCAAGCCGGGCGAGGAGGCCTATCTGAAGGCGCTGGGCGCCGCGTCCGTCATCGACCGCGCCGAACTCGCCGCACCCGGAAAACCTGTCCAGAAAGAACGCTGGGCCGGTGTGGTGGACGCCGTGGGGTCGCACACCCTGGCCAACGCGCTGGCGCAAACGCGTTACGGCGGCACGGTGGCCGCGTGTGGCCTGGCGCAGGCGGCCGACTTGCCCACCACGGTCCTGCCGTTCATCCTGCGCGGTGTGACGCTGGCCGGTGTGGACAGCGTGATGGCGCCGCGGGCCAAGCGCCAGCGTGCCTGGGACCGCCTGGCACAAGACCTCGACCTGGCCCGGCTGGAATCGATGATCGACGAAGTGCCGCTTGGCGCCGCCATCGACAAGGCCCGCCAGCTCATGGCGGGCACGGTGCGCGGGCGTGTGGTGGTGCAGACGGGGGCATGACTTGCGGTACGCTCGCGCAGGTTTTGTTGGCGAGGTGCCGGCGAGCCGCTGACAGAAGGAATCCCGTGAAGTTCAAGATGGCCCCCAATTCGCTGTTTGCGATCCTGCTGCGCTCGCCGTGGTGGATCAGCCTGGGTATTGCGCTGGCGTTCGGGCTGGTGTCGCGCGCCGCGCTGCCCGAGACCTACTGGACCATGGGCGCCATGGGGGGCTTGCCGTTTCTGGTGCTGGCCGTCATGGCGTTCAGGCGGCAGATGCGCGCGCCCAGCCCCAGGCAGGTGGACGCCATTCTGGCCAGGGTGGCCACGCTCTCATGGCGCGAGTTCTCCGAAGCACTGGAAAAAGCGCTGGCCACCGACGGCGCGCGCGTTACCCCGCTCGATGGCGCGGCCGATTTTGCCGTGGTGCGCGGCAGCAAGACCCTGCTGGTGG
>JBGSNW010000323.1:0-2772 GCA_041739435.1 Burkholderiaceae bacterium | reverse complement strand
CCCGCTCCGGCTGCCGCCCCGGCCAAACCTGTTGCCGCACCGAAGCCGCCCCCGCCCCCGGCTGCCACCAAGGTCACTTACGCTGCCGACGCCTTCTTTGACTTCAACAAGTCGGTTCTGAAGCCCGAGGGCAAGGCCAAGC
Source organism: Burkholderiaceae bacterium (assembly GCA_041739435.1). Lineage (GTDB taxonomy): Bacteria > Pseudomonadota > Gammaproteobacteria > Burkholderiales > Burkholderiaceae_C > PHCI01. The sequence goes on along the minus strand of JBGSNW010000323.1, from coordinate 2,630 downwards.
TCGACGACCTGACCAGCAAGGTCAAAGGCATCAACCTGGAAGTCATCATTGCCGTGGGTCACACCGACTCCGTCGGCGGTGATGCATACAACCAGAAGCTGTCGGTGGCCCGTTCGGAAGCCGTCAAGGCCTACCTCGTGTCCAAGGGCATCGAAAAGAACCGTGTCTACACCGAAGGCAAGGGCGAGAAGCAGCCTGTGGCCGACAACAAGACCGCCGAAGGCCGTGCCAAGAATCGCCGCGTTGAAATCGAAGTGGTTGGCACGCGCCCCAACAAGTAAGCCCACCAGCTTCCTGATCCTCAGGGGCTGTAACCCGTCCAGGCTGTTCGATCAGCCTGATCCCGGGAGTCCCTCAATGCCTGCCAGGCAAATGCCTGGCAGGCATTTTTCATTGCGCGAAGCCCGTCCAGGGACTGAAGGCAACCCGCCGATCCAGCGTGGAACCCGGTGGAGTCTTCAACAGTGGTGTCGTACGGCATGGCGAACCCGTGCCGTGATGCGTTTGAAGGCGAAACCCTGTGTGAAGCTGCCCTCGCGCAGTACTGCGGACTACGGCGCACCGTCCCCGCTGCATCACCAGCCCGTCCGGCCGGCGTGAATCCTGTCAGCCCCGTGTGGACACCGCGCGCCCCGGGACAAGGCACGCTGGCGCATGCCCGTGCGTTGATCGCTGCAAAGAAAAACACCTCGACTGCAAGGCAGCGAGGCGTTTTTGGGGTGGCTTTGTTCAGTCGATTTCTCGACTGCCGGCCGGACACACTGCCGAACCGGACTCCGTGACGTTCAGACGCGGGCGGCGCGCAGCGTCATCGAGAATTCACGCAGCGCGGCAATGCCGCTTTCTTCCGCGCGGCGGCACCAGGCTTGCAGGTCGGCGGCCAGCTGCTCACGCGAATGCGAGCGGTTGAGCCACATCTGCCGCAACTCTTCGCGCATGACAAGCATTTTGTCGAGCACCGGGTGGGCCTCACGGGCCAATGCCAGTTTGGGCTGGGCAGCGGCAGGAACACGATCCGCGTCGCGATGGAGCCAGCGTTTGGCTGCCTGCAACACCGACAGGTCGGCCTGCCTGGCCCTGAGCGTTGCGATCTCATCGCGGCAGGCCTGGCGCACGTGGTGCGCATAGCCGGCCATGACCTCATAGCGGTGCGCAATCAAGGCCTCCAGCGTTTTCTCGTCGGCCACGGGTTGAATGCTGCCCAACTGGAGGCGGGGCGGCGTTTTCTTGACCTTGGCCCAACCCACGGCCTGCATCGCACGGATGTACACCCAACCCAGGTCGAATTCGTAGGGTTTGACGGAAAACTTGGCCGACGTGGGGTAGGTGTGGTGGTTGTTGTGCAACTCTTCGCCACCGATGAGGATGCCCCAGGGCGAGACGTTGGTGCTGGCGTCCGGCGCCTCAAAATTGCGGTAGCCCCAATAGTGGCCAATGCCGTTGATGATGCCGGCGGCGGTGATGGGGATCCAGGCCATCTGCACGGCCCAGACGGCCAGGCCAGCGGCACCAAACAGGGCCACGTTCAGGATCAGCATCAGGCCAACGCCTTGCCAGCTGAAACGGGTGTACAGATTGCGCTCGATCCAGTCGTCCGGCGTGTTGAGGCCGTATTTGTCGCAGGTGTCCTTGCGCCGTGCCTCCATGCGGTACAGCTCGGCACCTTTCCAGAACACGGTTTCAATGCCACGTGTCTGCGGGCTGTGGGGATCTTCCGGGGTTTCGCATTTGGCGTGGTGCTTGCGGTGCACGGCGACCCACTCCTTGGTCACTTGCCCGGTGCCGATCCAGAGCCAGAAACGGAAAAAATGCGACGGAATGGCGTGCAGGTCCAGGGCGCGGTGCGCTTGGTGGCGGTGCAGGAAAATCGTCACGCTGGCAATGGTGATGTGGGTGGTCACGAGCGTGTACAGAATCATCTGCCACCACGTGAGGTTCCACAGGCCGTTGGCGAGCCAGTCGATGGCGGCGTTCAAAACGGCCCAATCGGGTAACAACATATTGAATATTCCTTGGTCGGTAGAAGCCCATGCCGCCGTCCGGCATCGCTTCGGTGAACTTTGCATTTTACGTTTCGCAAAGCTTTTTGGGGTGATTTTCAGTGTTTGCCCCGATAAAGCAGTATTTTCGTACTACTTTTTCTCCCAGGCTGCCGCAAAAAATCCGTCGGTGGCGTGTCGGTGCGGCCAGAGACGCAGGTACTCGCGCCCTGAAACCGGGCCGCTGACGAGCGCCTGCGCATCGACCACCTTCAGTTGGGTGAGCAGCGCACCGATTTCAAGAGGAACAAAATCCGGGTGTGCGTCGGTGAAGGCGCGGGCAATGTCTTCATTCTCGGCCGGCAGCAGGCTGCAGGTGGCATACACCAGGCGCCCGCCGGATTTGAGCAGGCGCGATGCGCTCACCAGAATCGCCGTCTGCCTGGCGGCGTAATCCGCCACGGTGGCCGGGGTCTGGCGCCATTTGAGGTCGGGGTTGCGGCGCAATGTGCCCAGGCCCGAACATGGCGCATCCACCAGCACCCGGTCGATCTTGCCCGCCAGGCGCTTGACGCGGTCGTCGCGCTCGTGTGCGATGGCCGCCGGGTGCACGTTGGACAGCTTGCTGCGCGCCAGCCGCGGCTTGAGCGC
>JBGSNW010000155.1:0-2427 GCA_041739435.1 Burkholderiaceae bacterium | reverse complement strand
GGGTGGCACGCGCACCACATCGCCCGCCCGCACCCGCGTGTCGGCCGCCGCGCGGCCCTTGTTCACCCGCACCTCGCCCGAGCGGATGATGCGGTACACATGGGTTTTGGGCACGCCCTTGAGCTGGCGGATCAGGAAGTTGTCGAGCCGCTGGCCGGTCGATTCCTCATCAACCGTGACCTGCGTCACCAGGGGATTTGCGGGGGATTCGCTGGCCCCTATAATGTGTTTCACTAGCGGTGCGCTGTAAGTGGTTGATTTCGCAGGACGTTGTAGTTCTGTGAACCGAGTTTAGTCCAGTCAGCCCACCCGCCACCGCTGGGAGGTCGATGCCACCGCATGCGTCGTCTGCCAGCGAAAAGCCAACGCCTTTTCGTGTCGGCGACCCGTCCGGAAGAGTCGACGCATTGAAACACTGTTACGGAATACCCCAGCAGGCAGCCGCTTCGCAAGGCTGCCTGCGGATCAAAGCGAAATGTTTGTGCTGTTCAATCTGATGTACTTCTGCCTGTGGCGCCTGCTGGCCCCGGCGCGGGTGGTATCTCGGGCCCCAGTCCCCGTGATCCGGGCACTGCCTGCCGTGCGCCGCACGGTAACCGCCAGCGCTGATTCGTTCGCCCCCATCCACGCGCCTGTGCCCAGACTCCCGGGTTGAGCCCTGCTCGCCCCGGCGGTTGAAGCCTTCCGGCAATTCCTTCGTTTCGCTGCGTTTTCTCGAGCATCGTTGCCCGTCTTGGGCATGTTTGTTTGAAGAAAAAGGGTTTCCGCCATGAAACGGATGCTAATCAATGCCACCCAGGCCGAAGAACGCCGGCTGGCCATTGTGGACGGGCAAAAACTGCTCGACTACGAAATTGAAATCGAAGGGCGCGAACAGCGCAAGGGCAACATCTACAAGGCCGTCGTCACGCGCGTCGAGCCCTCGCTCGAAGCCTGCTTCGTCGACTACGGCGAAGACCGCCACGGCTTCCTGCCGTTCAAGGAAATCTCCAAGTCGTACTTTGCCGCCGGTGTCGCGCCCAGTCAGGCGCGCATCAACGACGTCATCAAGGAAGGCCAGGAACTGCTGGTCCAGGTCGAAAAGGAAGAACGCGGCAACAAGGGCGCGGCGCTGACCACCTTCGTGTCGCTGGCCGGCCGCTACGTGGTGCTCATGCCCAACAACCCGCGCGGCGGTGGCGTGAGCCGCCGCATCGAGGGTGAAGACCGGGCCGAGCTCAAGGAGAACATGGACCAGCTGGAATACCCCAACGGCATGTCCATCATCGCGCGCACCGCCGGCATCGGCCGCAGCGCGCCCGAACTGCAGTGGGACCTGAACTACCTGCTCAAGCTGTGGACCGCCATCGACGGCGCGGCCAAGGGGGCCAAGGGCGCCTTCCTGATCTACCAGGAATCCAGCCTGGTGATCCGCGCCATCCGCGACTACTTCAACCACGACATCGGCGACATCCTGATCGACACCGACGACATCTACGACCAGGCCCAGCAGTTCATGGCCCACGTGATGCCCGAACATGCCGCCCGCGTCAAACGCTACCGCGACGACGCGCCACTGTTCAGCCGCTTCCAGATCGAGCACCAGATCGAATCGGCCTACGCCCGCACCGTCACGCTGCCCTCGGGCGGCGCCATCGTGATCGACCACACCGAAGCGCTGGTCAGCGTGGACGTGAACTCGGCCCGCGCCATCAAGGGCGGCGACATCGAGGAAACCGCGACCCGCACCAACCTTGAAGCCGCCGACGAAGTGGCCCGCCAGATGCGCCTGCGCGACCTGGGCGGCCTGATCGTCATCGACTTCATCGACATGGAAGAAAGCAAGAACCGCCGCGAGGTTGAAAACCGCCTGCGCGACGCGCTGCGGCAAGACCGCGCCCGCGTGCAGTTCGGCACCATCAGCAAGTTCGGCCTCATGGAAATGAGCCGCCAACGCCTCAAGCCCGCGCTCAGCGAAGGCGCGTCCATCCCCTGCCCGCGCTGCGGCGGCTCGGGCCACATCCGCGACACCGAAAGCTCGGCGCTGCAGATTTTGCGCATCATCCAGGAAGAGTCGATGAAAGACAGCACGGCCTCGGTGCTGTGCCAGGTGCCGGTCGAGGTAGCCTCGTTCCTGCTGAACGAAAAGCGCGCCGAAATCGCCAAGATCGAACTCAAGCAGCGCATCAACGTGCTCATGGTGCCCAACAAGACGCTCGAAACACCCAACTACCGGCTCGAACGCCTCAAGCACGACGACCCGCGGCTGGACAACATCGAAGCCTCCTACAAGCTGGCCGACGAGATCGAAGACCCCACCTCGGTCACCCGCCGCAGCCAGGAACCCACCAACAAACAAACGCCCATCATCAAGGGCGTGCTGCCCGACGCCCCCGCGCCCCACGCCCAGCCGCGCGCCGAAAGCCGGCCTGAAGCCGCCAAGCCTGC
>JBGSNW010000285.1:0-3813 GCA_041739435.1 Burkholderiaceae bacterium | reverse complement strand
GCGCGCGCCCCAGGCATCGGCGCCATCGGGCACGGCGGCCGTGGTGTTGGCGCGCACGTCCGAGCCGCCTTGCTTCTCGGTCATGCCCATGCCCATGGTGAGGCCGGGTTTGGCCGAAAACAGCCTGAGCGCCGGATCGTAGGCGCGGCTGGTCAGCCCGGGTGCCCAGTCGGCATGGATGGCGGCGTTGGCGCGCAGCGCGGGGGTGACGGCGTAGGTCATCGAGATCGGGCACAGGATGGAGGGTTCCAGCTCGGTGAACAGCATGAACCCGGCCGCACGCAAAACGTGGGGGGATGGGCCAGGCGTGGGGGCCGCATGTTCGGCCCACGGCGTGCCATGCAGCCCGGCCTCCACCGCCGCCGACATGAGCGCGTGGTAACTCGGATGAAATTCCACCTGATCGACGCGGTGGCCCAGCCGGTCGTGGCTGTGCAACTGGGGGGCGAACACGTTGGCCAGGCGCGCGTGAGTCTGCATCTCGGCCGTGCCCAGCCGCTCGCCCAGCGCCGCCAGGGAGGACGTGTCCAGCGCCGGTGCGTTGAGCTTCAGTGCATCGCGCAGGCCCTGGTTGCCGGTGAACAGGTTGTAGTTGACCAGCGGGTCGGGCTGGTTGAAGACCTCGTGTGTGGCGTGCATGGCATCACCTTTGGACTCTTTACCCGGCTGTGTCGATCAGCCTGACCAGCTGCTTGCCAAAATTGCGGCCCTTGAGCAGCCCCAGAAACGCCTCGGGCGCCGCCGCCAGGCCCTGGGCCACCGATTCACGCGGTCGCAGTTTGCCGCTGCCCACCAGGGCACCCAGTTCGGCCAGTGCCTCGGGCCAGATTTCCATGTGCTCGCTGACGATGAACCCCTGCACCGTGAGCCGGTTGGTGAGGATCAGCGCCGGGTAGGCCATGGGCAGCGGTGCACCGTCGTAGCCGGCGATCATGCCGCACACCGCAATGCGGCCAAAGGCGTTCATGCGCAGCAGCACGGCGTCCAGCACCATGCCACCGACGTTTTCGAAGTAGCCGTCGATGCCGTTCGGGCAGGCGTCCTGGAGGGCCCTGGACAGCGATGCGGCGTCCTTGTGTAGTTTGTAGTCGATGCAGGCGTCAAATCCAAGTGCGTCCAAGGCGTAGCTGCATTTGTCGGGCCCGCCGGCAATGCCGACGACGCGGCAGCCGCGTGCCTTGGCCAGCGCACCAAACGCACTGCCCACGGCCCCGGTGGCCGCGCTGACCACCACGGTCTCGCCTTGCTTGGGGTTGATGATCTTCACCAAGCCGTACCACGCGGTCACGCCCGGCATGCCCACCGCGCCGAGGTAATGGCTCAAAGGCACGTGTGTGGTGTCGACCTTGCGCAACGCGCCCGGCTGGGTGACGTCGACCACGCTGTACTCCTGCCAGCCGCCCATGCCCACCACCTTGTCGCCCACGCTGTATTTGGGCGATCGGCTTTCGACCACCTCACCCGCCGTGCCGCCCTGCATGACCTGGCCCAGCGGCTGCGGTGCGGCGTAGCTCTTGGCGTCGTTCATGCGGCCGCGCATGTAGGGGTCCAGACTCAGGTAGTGGTGGCGCACCAGCACCTGGCCGTCGGCCAGTGGCGGCGTGGTGGTCAACACCTGTTTGAAGTTGCTGGCCGTGGCTTCGCCCTGCGGGCGGTTGTCGAGAAGAATCTGGTGGTTGCTTGGCATGGTGAAATGGCGTTGAATACTATATTAAATGTAGCTAACTATGACCATCTGGCGGGGGCTAAAGGCCTATTTTGTTCAAAAAACCGTCAGTCGGTTGAAATTGGAGTGCCGCCGGGGCCCGCCACCCCGCCCTGGCGCTGCACGTACTTGAACGTGCCGGTGGCGTGGGCGCAGGCGCGGCCTTCTTCGTCGTACACCGTGCCTTCGGTGAAGGCCATGCTTTTGGTGCGGTGCATCAGCCGTCCCTTGCCCGTCAGCCTGCCCCGCGCGGGTTGCATGAAGCTGGTTTTCATCTCGATGGTGACCACGCCCATGTCTTTTTGCACGCTGCGCGCGGCCACGGCCATGCTCACGTCGAGCAGCGTCATGATCGCGCCACCGTGGGTGACGGCGAACGAATTCAGGTGCTCGGGCCGGGCCGTGTAGTGCAGCTCCGAATGCCCGCCGTCGAACAACCCCAGTTCAAACCCGAGGTGGTGGACAAAAGGAATCTCGACGCCGAATTTCACAGGGCACACTCCATGGCAAGCGTGGGGGCCGTCATCGCCTTAGCCGCCGGTGACCACGCTGACGCCACCGTCCACGGCCATCCACTGGCCCGTGATGTGCTTGCCCGCGTCGGACGCGAACAGCACCGTGATGCCCTTGAGGTCTTCGTCGCCCCCCAGGCGGCGCAGCGGGGCATGGGCCGCGAGCTTTTCCTCGCCCAGCGCCTTGAGCGTGCCGGCCGTCATGCGGCTTGGGAAAAACCCCGGGCAGATGGCGTTGACGTTGATGTTGTACTTGCCCCATTCGGCCCCGAGCGCGCGGGTGAAGTTGACCACCGCGCCCTTGGAGGTGTTGTAGGCGATGGTCTGCATCTCGGGCGGGTTGCCGCCCAGCCCGGCGATCGACGCCAGGTTGATGATGTGGCCCGACTGCCGCGGAATCATGCTGGCCTTGGCGATGTGCTGGCTCAGGATGAAGTAGCCGCGGATGTTGAGGTTCATGACCTTGTCCCAGGCGGCCACCGGATGGTCTTCGGCCGGTGCGCCCCACGCGGCGCCGGCATTGTTCACCAGGATGTCGACCTGGCCCATGCGTTGCAGGGTTTCGTCGGCCAGGCGGCGGATGTCGGCTTCCTGGGCGCAGTCGGCGGCGATCCAGCGCGCGTCGATGCCGGCGGCCTGCAGCTCGGCCACAGCCTGCTCCAGATCGTCGGCCTTGCGCGAACTCAGCATGATCCTGGCGCCCGCCTCGCCCAGCGCGTGCGCCATCTGCAGGCCCAGGCCACGCGACCCGCCGGTGACCAGCGCGGTCTTGCCGGTGAGATCAAAAAGTTGCTGGACGGTACGGGTCATGGTGTGGTCTCCTGGAGCGGGTAGTCGAGTGAATGACGGGACTTGCGCAATGCCGCCACCCCGGCGGCAACCGCCTGGTGATGGGGGTGGTTGATGTAGGCGTCGAGCGCTGCCTTGTCGCGGAAACGGGAGTACAGCACAACATCGCAGTTGCCATCGAGCCCGGGTGTCCGGATGGCGACTTCAAACGCGCTCATGCCGTCGACCAGGCCGCGGCAGCTGTCCAGGTCGGCCTTGAAGCGCGGGGCATCGGCGGGGTCGTGGAGTGTCCACAGGACGATGTGGCAGATCATTTTCATTTTTCCTTCATGCGGGAACGGACCCAGATCAGAAATACGCCCACGGCCGCGGCGATGGCGCCCAGTGCGACCAGGGTGTCAGCGCCAGCCGCGTTCTGACGCGTGCTGGCAATGCCCAGCACCATGACCAGCAGGCCACCAAAAATCAGCACCCAGATCAGGCGCTCGATCCAGACCCGAATGCGTGGGGATGCCATTGATCGGTCTCCTTGGACAGAGATTCTGCCGTGTGTCAGAACGCATCTTCAGCGAAGGACGCGCAGGTGGTGTCACGGCTGGCCACCACGTTGAGCCAGGCCCCGATTTTGGGCAATTCATAGTGGAAAAAATAGCGCGCGGCGCCCAGTCGCCCCGTATTGGCGGGTGAAGGCGCGGCCACCTGGGCCGCCAGGGCCACGTCAAGCCAGATCCAGGCCAGCACCATGTGGCCAAAAGCCTGCATGTAGGGCACGGCGTTGGCCAGCGCATCGACCGGGTTGCCGCTGGC
>JBGSNW010000250.1:0-3472 GCA_041739435.1 Burkholderiaceae bacterium | reverse complement strand
TGGGCGGTGGGCTGCGTGGCCTTGCTGGCCGCCGGGGGCCTGGCGCCGACCTGGTTCGGCGGGGCCTGGGTGACCGCGCAGGCCCTGACCGTGCTGGTGCTGGCCGAACTGCAGTGGTTTGCCTTGCGCAAGGGGGCGATTCAGCCCGCGTGGTGAATTTTCAGGCCCGGCCTGCCAGAATGGGACTCATTGAACCGCTTCAAGGAGCCCCGTCATGGCCAAAGCAGCCCCCCACGCCTTCGCGAAAACCCTCAAATCCTTCAAAACCGCCTCGGGCAAGGTCGGCAAGTTCTATTCACTGCCGGCTCTGGCCCGGCAGTTTCCATCGGTTTCAAAATTGCCGGTGTCGATCCGCATCGTGCTGGAGTCGGTGCTGCGCAATTGCGATGGCCAGAAGGTGACCGTCGAGCACGTGCGCCAGCTGGCCCGCTGGAAACCCTGCGCCGAGCGCTCTGACGAGATTCCGTTTGTGGTGTCGCGCGTGGTGCTGCAGGACTTCACCGGCGTGCCGCTGCTGGCCGACCTGGCCGCGATGCGCAGCACCGCCAAGCGCATGGGCCGCGATGTCACGGCCATCGAACCGCTGGTGCCGGTGGACCTGGTGGTGGACCACTCGATCATGATCGACTACTACGGCACCAAGAATGCGCTGGACCTGAACATGAAGCTGGAGTTCCAGCGCAACCGCGAGCGCTACGAATTCATGAAATGGGGCATGCAGGCCTTTGACACCTTCCGCGTGGTGCCGCCGGGCTTTGGCATCGTGCACCAGGTCAACCTCGAGTACCTGGCGCGCGGCGTGCACAAGGGCGCGGGCGACGTCTACTACCCCGACACGCTGGTGGGCACCGACAGCCACACCACCATGATCAACGGCATTGGCGTGGTGGGCTGGGGCGTGGGCGGCATCGAGGCCGAAGCCGCCATGCTGGGCCAGCCGGTGTACCTGCTCACGCCCGACGTGGTGGGCTTTGAGCTCATGGGCCGCCTGCGCGAGGGCGTGACGGCCACCGACCTGGTGCTCAGCGTCACCGAGATCCTGCGCCAGCACAAGGTGGTGGGCAAGTTCGTGGAGTTCCATGGCCAGGGCACGCGCACCCTGGCCCTGCCCGACCGCGCCACCATTGCCAACATGGCGCCCGAATACGGCGCCACCATGGGCTTTTTCCCGGTCGATGAAAAAACCATCGACTACTTCACCGGCACCGGCAGGACCAAAGCCGAGATCGAGGCGTTTGAAGCCTACTTCCGCGCGCAGGGCCTGTTTGGCGTGCCTGATGCGGGCGAGATTGAATACTCCCACGTGGTCAAGCTCGACCTGGGCGACGTGACGCCCAGCCTGGCCGGCCCCAAGCGGCCCCAGGACCGCATTGAACTGGGCAAGGTCAAGACCCAGTTCACCTCGCTGTTCAGCAAGCCCAACGCTGAAAACGGCTTCAATCAGCCTGCGGACATGCTGCAGACGCGGCACCTGTTGCGCCCTGCGGGCGACACGCCCGCGTCCAAGGTGCCCGAAAGCCCTTCGGCGCCCGCAGGGGCCGCGCGCGCGGTGTCTGAAATGGAGAGCAACAAGCCCGAGCTGGCCGCGGCCAAGGCCGAGGCGTCGGCGCCTGTCAAGACCTCCAGGGGCTTCACCATCGGCAACGGCGACGTGCTGATTGCCGCCATCACCAGTTGCACCAACACCTCCAACCCCAGCGTGCTGCTGGCCGCCGGGCTGCTGGCCAAGAAGGCCGTGGAAGCCGGGCTCAGGGTGCAGCCCCACATCAAGACCTCGCTCGCGCCGGGTTCGCGCATCGTGACCGAGTACCTGACCCAGACCGGCCTCATGCCCTACCTGGAAAAGCTCGGCTTTGCGCTCGCGGGCTATGGCTGCACCACCTGCATCGGCAATGCCGGCGATCTCACGCCCGAGATCAACGAGGCCATCACCCAGAGCGACCTGGTGTGCGCGGCCGTGCTGTCGGGCAACCGCAACTTCGAGGCCCGCATCCACCCCAACCTCAAGGCCAACTTCCTGGCCAGCCCGCCGCTGGTGGTGGCCTATGCCATTGCCGGCACCGTGCTGACCGACCTGATGACCGAGCCCGTGGGCAAGGGCAAGGGCGGCAAGGACGTGTATCTCGGCGACATCTGGCCCACCAGCGACGAGATCTACCAGCTCATGAAGTTCGCGATGAACGGCAAGGCCTTCCGCGAGAATTACGCCAAGGTCAAGACCGAACCCGGCAAGCTCTGGGAAAAAATCAAGGGCGTGCAAGGCGAGGCCTACACCTGGCCGCAGAGCACCTACATTGCCGAGCCCCCGTTCTTCAAGGACTTTGATATTCATCTCGTAGCACCTGGTGGCCAGGGGGCGGGGACTGCCGCCGCAAAAGACGCTGTATCCGTCAAGGGCGCGGCGATCATGGCGCTGTTTGGTGACTCCATCACCACCGACCACATCTCCCCGGCTGGCTCCATCAAGGAGAGCTCGCCCGCAGGCCAGTGGCTGCTGGCCAACGGGGTGAGCAAGACCGAGTTCAACAGCTACGGCGCGCGGCGCGGCAACCACGACGTGATGATGCGCGGCACCTTTGCCAACGTGCGCATCAAGAACCTCATGCTGCCGCCCGACGCCAGCGGCTCGCGCGAGGAGGGCGGCGTCACGCTCTACCAGGGCGCGGGCGGCAAGACCGAGAAGATGTTCATCTACGACGCGGCCATGCGCTACATGGCCGAGGGCCGGTCGACCGTGATCTTCGCGGGCGAGGAGTACGGCACCGGCTCCAGCCGCGACTGGGCGGCCAAGGGCACACAGCTGCTTGGCATCAAGGCGGTGGTGGCGCGCAGCTTCGAGCGCATCCACCGCAGCAACCTCGTGGGCATGGGGGTGTTGCCGCTGCAGTTCAAGCCCGGTGACAGCTGGCAGTCGCTGGGGCTGACGGGTTCGGAAACCGTGGAGGTGCATCCCGTGCCCAGCCTCAAGCCACAAAGCGAGGCCAGGCTGGTGGTGACCCGTGCCGATGGCAGCCGCCAGGAACTCAAGGTGATCCTGCGCATCGACACCCCGATCGAGGTGGACTACTACCGCCACGGCGGCATCCTGCCGTATGTGCTGCGCCAGTTGCTGGCGCACTGAAACGGTTTTGTATTCAACCGCATGACTGCGTTGGTTCGCCTTGTCCTGCGCTTGAATGCAAAATCGTTTGAAGCCCGTTTTTTTGACCATTCCATTCCTGCCGTGGCGCACCCGGCAACGGTGCACAATGGCACGCTATGAAATTGCAGGCTCTGATCGCCGGTGGCGGCATTGGCGGGCTGGCGGCCGCACTGGCATGTTCCCGTGCCGGTTGCGACGTCCGGCTCTTCGAACGGGTGGACACGTTCAGTGAAGTGGGGGCGGGGATCCAGATGGGGCCCAACGTCACGCGCATCCTGCAGGCCTGGGGCCTGAGCGACGCGCTTGACGCGGTGGCGGCGCGACCGCGGC
>JBGSNW010000248.1:0-1772 GCA_041739435.1 Burkholderiaceae bacterium | reverse complement strand
TGGAGGCGGCCCTGGCGCGGCGGCTGGACGCGGCGCGGTTCCACCGCGAGCCCGCCAGCGCCTCACCCAAGGAACCATACGCCCACACCCTGTGACGGGTCGATTTTCAGGGATTTTAGATAAAAAGTGCATTTAGCCCCCGTCAAATGGCCATAGTTTGCTATGACTATAGGAGCATCCAGATGCCATGAGATCGCCTGCAATCCGCTGGCAACCGATACCCGGCAGACCGTGCACACCAAGGCGCCCGGCGCCCCGGTTCACTTCATGGCGTCGGCCGGTCGGCGTGCCTTGACGTAGGCGTCGTCGGGCAGGTAGGCCTTGCCGTCGGCGTAGCGCCACTGCACCATCGTGCCCTTGCCGCCGCGCACGTCAAGCTTGCCCACATAGGCGCCCATGGTGGACTGCTGGTCGATGGCGCGAAACTCGGCGGGCCCGAAAGGGGTGCTGAACTTCAGGCCGCGCAGGGCGGTGACGAGTTTCTCGTTGTCGGTGCTGCCGGCCTTGCGGATGGCCGCGAAGATGGCCTGCATCGTGGCGTAGCCCACGACCGAGCCGACCTTGGGGTTCTCGTTGAACTTCCTGTAGTAGCTGGCCACGAACGAGGCATGCGCGGGCGTGTCGATCTGGTCCCACGGGTAGCCGGTGACGATCCAGCCCTTGGGGGTTTCGTCTTTCAGCACGTCCAGGTACTCGGGCTCGCCCGAGAGCATGGACACCACCGGCACCTTGGGGAACACGCCGCGCTGGTTGCCCTCGCGCACCAGACGCGCCAGGTCGGCCGCAAAGGTGACGTTGAAGATCGCGTCGGGTTTGCTGTTCATGATGGCCGACAGCGTGCTGCCCGCGTCCAGCTTGCCTTGCGCGGGCCATTGCTCGCCCACGAACTCCACGTCCGGGCGCTTGGCCTTGAGCAGTTCCCTGAAGCTCGCCACGGCACTCTGGCCGTATTCGTAGTTGGGTGCAATCGTGGCCCAGCGCCGGGCGGGCAGTTTGGCGGCCTCTTCCACCAGCATGGCGGCCTGCATGTAGGTGCTGGGGCGCAGGCGGAAGGTGTAGCGGTTGCCCTTGCTCCAGACGATGGCGTCGGTCAGCGGCTCGCTGGCCACGAACAGGCGCTTGTTGCGGGCCGCGTGGTCGGCCAGCGCCAGGCCCACGTTCGACAGGAAGCCGCCGGCCAGCACGTCCACCTTTTCCTTGGCGGTGAGTTCCACGGCGTGGCGCAGGGCTTCTTCGGGTTTGCCGGCGTCGTCGCGGGCAATCACCTCGACCTTGCGGCCCAGCACGCCACCGGCCGCGTTGACTTCGTCCACGGCCAGTTCCCAGCCCTGGCGGTAGGGCTGGGTGAACTGCGGAATGGCCGAGTAGCTGTTGATCTCCCCGATCTTGATGGGCGCCCCCTGCGCCAACACCACCGAGGCCACCAGGGCCAGACTTCCCGCGACGATTTGTTTCATGCCATCTCCAAAAAAAATTTGCGTCAATGTCCCTGTGCGGGTGGCAATTGGCGCCAATGCGACTTCAAAAAGCGGCGTCGACACGCCAGCCCGGTTTGCGGCGGTCAACCGGGGGCGGCCGTGGCCTTGTGCTCCAGCAGTTTGACCAGCGCCCACAACACGCGGTTGGCCGGCGTGGGCACGCCCAGCGCTTCACCGCGCCGCACGATCAGGCCGTTGAGGTAGTCGATTTCGGTGCGCCGGCCGCGCGCCAGGTCCTGGGCGGTGGAAGAAGACTGGTTGGGCATGCTGTCGGCCAGCCGGGCCACCGCCGCG
>JBGSNW010000213.1:0-2357 GCA_041739435.1 Burkholderiaceae bacterium | reverse complement strand
CTGCGCAGGGCGGCAAAGCCACTGTGCATTTCGGCGCAGACGCTGCGCGCGTGCGCCCGGGCCGCCGCGTCGGCGGGCCAGAGCATTTTTTGCGGAAACTTCTCCGCCAGGTATTCGGCAATGGCCAGGGTGTCCCAGACCACCCGGTCATCGTCCACCAGCACCGGCACCTTGCCCACCGGGGTGACCTGGGCCAGGGCCTGTTTGAACGTGGAGTTCGCGTCGAACGAGTCAAAACGCAGCGTGACTTCCTCGAACGCAATGCCGGCCTGGCGCATCAGCACCCAGGGGCGCATGGACCAGGACGAATAATTCTTGTTGCCAACGTAAAGCTTGAGCATGCAGGGCCTCCGGGTGAGAGGCCCCGATGCTAACGCGGCGCGGGCCGCCGATGGATGCTCACCGTGGCCGGAATTGATGCGCCCGGCGCATCACCGGCGGTTTATTGGCCCGCGGTTTCGCGCTCGCGCAGCTTGAAGCGCTGGATTTTCCCGGTCGCGGTCTTGGGCAGGTCGGCCACAAATTCGATCTGGCGCGGGTATTTGTAGGGTGCGAGTTTGTCTTTGACGAAAGACTTCAGCTCGGCATCCGTGGCTTGCGCACCGGCCTTCAGCACAACAAAGGCCTTGGTCTTGGTCAGGCCCTCGGCGTCGGGCACACCGATCACCGCGGCCTCCAGCACGGCCGGGTGCTGCACCAGCGTGGCCTCGACCTCGAACGGCGATACATAAATGCCGCTGACCTTGAGCATGTCGTCGCTGCGGCCGCCGTAGGTGTAGCTGCCGTCGGCGTTGCGGATGTACTTGTCGCCACTTTTGGTCCAGCCACCCTGGAAGGTGTCGCGCGTTTTCTGGCGGTTGCCCCAGTACATCATGGCGGCGCTGGGGCCGTGGATGTAGAGGTCGCCCGGCTCGCCGTCGGGCACCGGGCCGCCATCGTCGCCGCGCAGCGCAATTTCGTAGCCCGGCACCGGCCAGCCCGTGGTGCCGTAGCGCACTTTTTCGGGCCGATTGGAGAGGAAGATGTGCAGCATTTCGGTGGAGCCGATGCCGTCGACGATGTCCACGCCGAAGTGCGCCTTGAAGCGTTCGCCCAGCTCGGCCGGCAGGGCCTCGCCGGCCGAGGACACCAGGCGCAGCGTCACGTCGTTTTTCTTCGGCAGGCCGGGCGCGGCCAGCATGCCGGCAAAGCCGGTGGGGGCGCCATAGAAGACGGTGGGCTTCGCCGAGCCGATGCCGCCGGTCCAGCGTTTGAAGGTGGCATCGGGCGTGGGCCGTTCGGCCATCAGGATCACGCTGGCGCCCACGCTCATCGGGAAGGTCAGCGCGTTGCCCAGCCCGTAGGCGAAAAACAGCTTGGCCGCGGAGAAGCAGACGTCGCGCTCGGTCAGGCCCAGCACGCGCTTGCCGTACAGCTCGCAAGTCCAGTACGGGTTGGCGTGTGAATGCACCGTGCCCTTGGGGCGACCGGTGGAGCCGGATGAATACAGCCAGAAGCCCGGATCGTCCGGACCGGTGCCGGCGGGTTTGGTCATGGGCGTCTGCGCGGCGAGGAAGGTTTCGAACTCGACCTCGGCCGGGTGCAGCGGCGCCTGGGGCCGCGACACGATCACCTTGCCCACCTCGTGGTCCGACTTGATCAGCGCCGCCGTCAGCGTGGGCAGCAGCGCGCCCGACACCAGCACCGCCTGCGCGCGGCTGTGCTCCAGCATGTAGGCATAGTCGTCGGCCGTCAGCAGCGTGTTCACGGCCACCGGCACCAGGCCGGCGTACATCGCGCCCAGAAAACTCACGGGCCAGTCGGCGCAGTCGTGCATCAGCAGCAGCACGCGCTCCTCGCGCTTGAGGCCCAGGGCCCGCAGGCCCGCCGCCAGCCGTTTCACGCGATCGGCCAGCGTCCCATAACTCAGGCTTCCGGCGTCGTCGATGAAGGCGGTTTTGCCCGCGCGGCCTTCGTTGGCCTGCAGCAGGTGCTGCGCGAAGTTGAACAGCTCGGGCGGGGCGGGCACATCGGCGATGTCGGTTTGGGTCATGGCGTGTCTCCTCGATGCCGGGTTCGGTCAGGCCAGTTCGGCCAGCGTGGTTGTGCCGGCCTGGATGGCGGTGCGGCGGTGATAAAAGTTCAGTGCCCGCAGGCCACCCAGTTCCTCGCCGCCTCCGGCACGGCCCGGGCCACCGTGCAGCGACTGCGGCATCACGTTGCCGTGGCCCGTGTGGTGGGCCGCCACCTCGGGGCTGATCACGTGCACGCGACCGTGCAGGGGCGCGAGCTCGATCGCCGCGTTGGCCAACGCCTTGGCGTCGCTGCCATATAAAGAGGCCACCAGCGAGCCCTGCCCGCGCGCGACCAGCGCCAGC
>JBGSNW010000163.1:0-2429 GCA_041739435.1 Burkholderiaceae bacterium | reverse complement strand
GCGTCTCGCGCAGCGGCGCGTCGCCCAGGCCGGTGACGTCGGCACGGGGGGCCGCGCTGCGGTCGCTGACGGTGACGGATGGGAGCGTGCCGTCCTGGGCCCAGCCGTTGATTGCTATTCCATAAATAGCAAACAATAACCATTTGACGGGGGCTAACAGTGTTTTTTTCTTGAAAAATGCCATGACGTTACCTTTAACGCGATGGCAGGTCGGCTTGCTGGACAGTGGTGTGGCCACCTGAGAGAACGTGACCCTGTCGGTACATGCTTCCCTGCGCGAGGATTACCTCAATCAGGTTCAAAGGGACTTTCTCAGTCGCCGCCTTGTGCAAGGCGGCAACACCCCTAGCGAAGTGCTCTTGCGAACACGCTGCGGATTGTAGAGCCAAAGAAAAAGCCCGAACGGATCGGGCTTTCGCGGCGGACAGATCGGGCTCTGCGTCAGTCAAACACTGGCGTTTCGACGCCGAGCACCTTGTGCAGCTTGGGGCTGGTGGTGGTGTATTGCAGATGGATCTTCTTCTCGGGGAAGATGAAGGGCGCGGCGCCGAACGCGGCCAGCGCACATTCATGGAAGCCCGAAAGAATCAGCTTCTTCTTGCCCGGGTAGGTGTTGATGTCGCCCACCGCGAAGATGCCGGGCGTGCTGGTGGAGAACTTCTCGGTGTCCACCTTGAGCTGCTTGCGTTCGATCTCCAGGCCCCATTCGGCAATGGGGCCAAGTTTGGGGCTGAGGCCGAAGAAGACCATCATCACGTCCAGCGGCACCACGCGCGTCACACCGTCGGCGCCGGTGACCTTGGCGCCGGTCAGGCGGCCGTTCTTTTCATCAAAGCCGGTGACCTGGCCCACGATGAACTGCATCTCGTAGGCGTCGCACAGCTCTTTCATCTTGGCCACGCTGGCCGGTGCGGCCTTGAAGCCGTCGCGCCGGTGGATCAGGATGACGCTCTCGGCCTTGGGGCCCTGGCCGTCAGAGCCGCCCTGCACGAAGTTGAGGGCCCAGTCGAGCGCGGAGTCGCCGCCGCCCACGATCACGAGGTTCTTGCCGGCGAATTCGGCCGGGTTCCTGACGCGGTAGAACAGTTGCGAGCCCTCAAAGGCTTCGAGGCCATCGACCTTGAGCGTGCGCGGCTGGAAGGCGCCCACGCCGGCGGCGATGAATATGGTTTTGGTGAGGAAACGCGTGCCCTTGGAGGTTTCCACGAAGAAACGGCCATCGTCCTGCTTTTGCACCGTGGTGACTTCCTGGCCCAGGTGGAAGGTCGCGCCAAACGGCTCGATCTGCTTGAGCAGGTTGTCGGTCAGCTCCTGGCCGGTGCACACGGGCACGGCGGGAATGTCGTAGATGGGCTTGTCGGGGTAGAGCTCGACGCACTGGCCGCCGGGGTAGGCGAGCGAGTCGATGATGTGGGCCTTGATCTCCAGCAGGCCCAGCTCGAACACCTGAAACAGGCCAACCGGGCCGGCGCCGACGATCACGGCGTCGGTTTCGATGTGGCCTTCATGGGCGGCGGCGGTGGAGACGATGGCGGGATTGACGTTGGGTTCCATGGGTCGGGCGGGTCGTGCGAAGTGGGGTGCGGTGGCGTTCAGCGGACGAGTTCGTCGAGCTTGCCGGTCTTGTCTTTCCAGTCGTCCGCGTCTTCGAGGGCGGGCTTGCGCTTGGTGATGCTCTTCCAGCCGGGCTGGTGGCTCAGCTCGACGTTGAGCTGGATGAAGGGGATCTGGTCCTTGGGCACGTCTTCTTCGGCGTAAATGGCGTTGACCGGGCATTCGGGGATGCACACGGCGCAGTCGATGCATTCGTCCGGGTCGATGACGAGCATGTTCGGGCCTTCGCGAAAGCAGTCAACGGGGCAGACATCGACGCAGTCGGTGTACTTGCAGCGGATACAGGATTCGGTAACGACGTGCGTCATGTTGAAAAAGCTCTTGAGAGAAAGAAGAAGACAAACAGCCCGGTCGTGGACAGTCTTCGGTGAAAACCCTTGATTTTATGGTCAATCGGGTCACCCGGCCGCCAGCGCGGCCATGTGCCCGGTTGATCTGCATCAGTTGACCAGCACGGCGCCCGAGGTTTTGTGGCTGGCGGTGTCGACCAGCACCATCGAGCCCAGCGCCCGCGACTGCGCAAACGGCAGGGCGGCCACCGGCTCTTGCAGTGTCAGTTCGACATGGCCGATGCCGTTGGGGTCGATCTGGGTGGCGTTGCTGTCTTCGGCCAGCGTGTTCACGTCGAGCCGGTGCACGATGCGCTGCACGCGCGCCTTGACCCAGCGGTGGCCGTGCAGAGCCCAATAGGTGCGTCCGGCCACCAGCGGCTCGCCATCCATCCAGGCCACGGTGACCTTCAACTCGCGGCAGGGGGCTGGTGAGTCAAGCGCCAGCAGCCAGTCGCCGCGTGACACGTCCACCTCGCGGTCGAG
>JBGSNW010000161.1:0-1727 GCA_041739435.1 Burkholderiaceae bacterium | reverse complement strand
GATCGGCGCGCAGCGGGTGCGCCCAATGCGTTACCATGCCGCGCGCCTGGACCTGTGGGTCGTCAAACACCTCGGCCAGGTTGTTGATGGCGCCACACGGCACCTTGGCTGCTTCCAGCGTTGCCAGCCAGTCGGCGCGGGAGCGGGTTTTCATGATGGCTTGCAGCATCGGCACCAGTTCGGCGCGGTTCTGGACCCGGCCGCTGTTTTTGGCGTAGCGCGGGTCGGTGGCCAGTTCGGGGTGCCCGGCGATCGCGCAAAACTTGGCGAACTGGCCATCGTTGCCGACGGCCAGGATCAGATGGCCGTCGGCGACTTCGAACACCTGGTAGGGCACGATGTTCTGGTGGGCGTTGCCCGAGCGGCCCGGCACCTTGCCGCTGACCAGGTAATTGGCCCCCAGATTGGCCAGCATGGCCACCTGGGTGTCGAGCAGTGCCATGTCCACGTGCTGGCCTTCGCCGGTGCGTTCGGCGTGGCGCAGCGCGGCGAGGATGCCCACCGTGGCGTACATGCCGGTGAACAGGTCGGCCACGGCCACGCCCACCTTCTGCGGTCCACCGGCCACCGTGTGGCCCTGGGCGTCGGTCAGGTCGTCACGCTCGCCGGTCACGCTCATCAGGCCGCCCATGCCCTGGATGGCGTAGTCGTAACCCGCGCGTTCACGGTAGGGACCGGTCTGGCCGAAGCCGGTCACGCTGCAATACACCAGCGCCGGGTTCAGGGCCTTGAGACTGGCGTAGTCCAGGCCATAGCGGGCCATGTCGCCGACCTTGAAGTTCTCGACGAACACCTGGCAGTGTTGCACCAGTTCGCGGATCAGCGCCTGCCCGGCGGGCTGTGCGATGTCGCAGGCGACCGAGCGTTTGTTGCGGTTGGTGCCCAGGTAGTAGGCGGCCTCGGCGGTGTCGCGGCCTTCGGCGTCCTTCAGAAACGGGGGGCCCCAGGTGCGGGTGTCGTCGCCGCTGCCGGGGCGCTCGATCTTGATGACGTCGGCGCCGAGGTCGGCCAGGGTCTGGGTGCACCAGGGCCCCGCCAGCACGCGGGACAGATCGAGGACGCGAATGCCTTGCAATGAGTTCATGGGCGCCATTTTCGGGCCAATCCGATAATCGGGCGCATGTACTGTCCTGTTGCCATGAACCACTGGCCTGACCCGACCGCCTTCCGGCGCCCCGACCAGGGGCCTCGCGCATGACCCTGCTCTCACGGCGCAACGCCATCGCGGTGTTCCTGGCGTTTGCGCTGGCGTACTTTTTTTCGGCGCTGGTGCGGGCCATCACCGCCACCCTGGCGCCCACCCTGACGCAGGAGTTCGCGCTCCATGCGCGCGACCTCGGGCTGCTCGCCGGAGGCTACTTCCTGGGATTCGCGGCAATCCAGCTGCCGTTGGGCACGTTCCTGGACCGGCATGGCCCCCGGCGCGTCATTTTGTGGTTTCTGGCGATTGCGGTGGCGGGTTGTGTTGCCTTTGCCCTTGCAGAAAGTTTTGTTGGCCTGCTGATCGCACGCGTGTTGTGTGGCGTGGGTGTGAGCGCCTGCCTCATGGCCCCGCTGACCGGTTTTCGCAGCTGGCTGGAGCCGGCCGCCCTGCTGCGTGCCAACTCCTGGATGCTCATGACCGGCTCGCTGGGCATGGTGGCGTCCACGCTGCCGGTGCAGTGGCTGCTGCCCGTGACGGGCTGGCGCCCGCTGTTCTGGGCGCTGGCGGTGCTGGTGGTCGTGGC
>JBGSNW010000135.1:0-5797 GCA_041739435.1 Burkholderiaceae bacterium | reverse complement strand
GAAAAATCCTCTGGCGCCGCTGAAATTGGCGCGGCCTTGCGTGCACTGCTGGTGGCCGACAGCGGTTTTGAAGAGCTGGCGCCCACCGACAACAAACTCTCCAAACGCCAGAAACAGCTGATTGTCATGCTCGACCAGGGCCTGAGCAACCACGACATCGCCGAATCTCTGGGCATCAGTGAGCACACCGTCAAGGTGCACCTGTGGCGCCTGTTCCGACGCCTGGGTGTCAAAAGCCGCATGCAAACCGTGCATTACGCCCGAATGCACGGCCTGCTCTGACACGGTTTTGCATTCAAGCGCAGAACAAGGCGAAACCTCAGGCACACCCCTCGTGCACCGTGATCCGCAGCACCGTGCCCTTGCCGGGGCGTGACGCCAGTTCCACCGAGTGGCCCAGCAGGGCCAGCAGCCTCGCGACAATCGACAGCCCCAGACCAAAACCGTCATCCGTCCCACGGTGCGCCGGCACCTTGTAGAACTCGTCGAAAACCGTTCTCTGCTGATCCGCGGCAATGCCCACCCCGGTGTCCCAGACTTCGATGCGCATGCCCTTGCCACTGCGGCGCGATGCAATCAGCACGCCGCCGGACTCGGTGTACTTGATGGCATTCCCCATCAGATTGCCCAGCACGCGTTTAAGCAGGATCTGGTCCGACAACACACAACCCGGGGCCAGGTGAAGGCGAAACTGCAAACCGCGCGCCTGCGCCAGAGGCCGGTATTGAAGCTCGAGGTCCTTGAGCAGGCGCACCACGTCAATACGCTCCACACGCACCTGTACCTGGCCCGCATCCAGCCGCGCCAGATCAAAAAGCGAATCGAACAGGGAGTTCACTGCCTTGGTCGCTTCAAGTATCTTGGGCGTGATGTCGCACGCGAGGTCCGGTTCGTTGCGCAGCCAATCGGCATACAGCGCCAGCGCATGCACCGGCTGGCGGATGTCGTGCGCGGCGCTGGCCAGAAACCGGTTCTTGACCTTGACCGCCGCCAGCGCGGCATCGGTCTGTCGGGTGAGCGACGCAATCAACTGGTCGTTGCGATAGCGCAACTCGGCATTGCGTCGACTCGTCAGGTGCAGTTGCTCCCCGGTCTTGAGCAGAATCACGCAGTTCAGGATCACCAGCAGCACCAGCCAGTAATGGTAGGACGGAGCGGCAAATTGGTGGTCCACCACGATCTTCCAGAGGAGGATCGCCAGCATGGTGACGCTCAACGCAAGAATGTAATTGCGCTGGGTGGCCCGATGGGCCGCGAAGCTGCCCATGGAGGCCGCGCACACGCCGGCGATCATCAGCAGGCTGGTGAACTGGTTGACCAGCGGCGTACGGTCCAGAAAAAGCAGGGCCGACAGTCCCCATACCACCGCGCTGACCGGCCACCACGGGCCGAAGCGACGAATGAAGGCGCGCTGGCGCCCCGTGTCGCCATCGGCATAGCAGCGCTCGTAGTGGTACATGATCCACAGGCGAAAAATGGCCACGCTCCACGCCGTCCCGGTCCATAGCGCCAGTTGCCAGAACGGCACCACGCCATACAACACCAGCACCAGAATGGGTGACAGCGACAGCGCCAGATACTGCGACACCTTGGCCGTGGACATCAGCTCGCGCACGAGCTGCCCATCCACCCAATCCGATTCGGAGTCTTTCGCGGGCACGGGCGGATGGACGGCAAGCATCTGCGGAGTCTATCGCGAGACTCTGCCCCCAATTTCCTGCCGACAGGGGCCGCTCTAAAACACCAGCGTCCGCCAGCGCTTGTTGTTTTTTCGTGCCCTCACCCCTTTCGCAGCCAGTTCGCTGCATTCAGCGTTTGCGATTCGAAATTCCCATCAACTGCCCGCCTCCGCTTCCTGCAGCGCCTTCAACGTCAGCCCCTGCGCATCCTTCCACTCAATGCGCCCGTTGGCGCTGCGGCCCAGCACCACGGCCGCTGCCGTGCTGGGCGAACTGAAGCTGTAGTCCTGCGTGAAGCGGTACCGCCCATCGGCCAGCGACAGCACACCGTTGGTGATCAACTCCTGCCGCAAATCGAACATGCCGCGCACGTGTTGCTGCATGGAAGGCACCGACTCGGCCACCGCCTGCGAACCCGCCTTCACCACAAAACCCTGGCTCGCCTCATAACCGCTGGCCAGAACGCCCTTGCCCTTGCAACTGAGCAGCGGGCTTGCCTTCGCGGCCACGGCCGGTGCGGACTCGAACGCATGCACCCCCAGCACCGGCAGCATGCCCAGCATGTGGCTGAGAAACACCTCCATGTCGGCCCGGTCGGCCTCGCTCAGCGACGGCTCGGCGGGCTGGTTGGCGTTGTCCAGCGGCATGCGCTTGGCGGCGCGGGCCAGGGCGACGAGGCGCGACTCCAGAAACTGCACATGCGCCTTGTTGAGCTGCCCGGCCGTGGTGGTGGTGAAGCCGATGGCGCGGGTCCAGAAATCCTTTTGCGCATAGTGGCTCTCCAGCCGGGGACGGATGGGGTCGCCCTCGCCCACGTAGAGCATGTCGCCCTCACCGTCCGGGCGCGGCCCCAGCAGCAGGTAAACCCCGGTCTGCGCCAGCTCGGGCCGGGCCTTGACCTGCGGCAGCAGCGCACGCGGGAAGACCAGCGCCTTGCCGATCCAGTTGGTCTTGTCGACGATGCGCAGGCCGTCGGGGTCGCCGTCGGCGACGAAGATGCGCAGGGAGAACGGCACACTCATAATGGACCGTCTACTGGCTCATTAGTCGTCATAGGTCATCCCAAACACCGTATCCGTCAGCCAATGGCGGAACGACTCGTTGTCCTGGAACTGCTTAAAGAGCTGAGCATCGTCGGTGAACAAAGCGGTGATGACACGCTTCAACGCCTTGTCATGCTCGATGCGGGCGTTTTGCCGGTCTGAGTTTTTCCGGGCATTCTGGTAGGCCTGATCTGCCGCCACCTTTTTTGGAATCTCATCGGTGATGCGCTTTTCCATACGCATGGCATCGGTAAAGAGTCCACCAAACTGGTCGTTGAACGCCTTCACGATATTGGAAAGGTTGTCCAACTCGGGTTGCGGCCTGTGGCCTCCGCCAGAGGTTGGCACCGGCTCTATCTCTGCATTGGCATCCGGCAGCGCAATCGCCATGGTTGCCTTTTTCTCGGCACGGTAGCTGTCCATGTCTATCGCGTCGAGGATGCCCTTGGACAGGTCTTCCTCCTTCGGTGCCGGCAGCTTCGAGATCAGGAAGTTGAGGAAGATCGACAACCGCTCCCACCCCAGCACGCCATACGGCAAGATGGTGGAGAGGAAGTCGTACGTGCGGGTATTCCAGTGCTGGGTAGCCGCTTCTTCCATATACCAAAGGCGAGCGTCAGCAGCGTCGACCCGCAGGAGGAGTCGGTAATGGGTCCAGCTCAAATTTAGACGCAGCGCGTCTAAATTCGGAAAGGCCCGATAGAACTGGCTCATCTTGTAAAGATTGGAGGCGTCGAAGCCCTTGCCAAATTCGGCGGAGAGCTGGGTCGAGACTTGGGCGAGGACCGATTTGCCGTAGGCGGCGCGAGCAGCGCCGCCTTGCTCGAATTCAACAATGTGGCGGCCCACGATCCAACAAGTACGGACCTGTACAACATCCACCGCTTGGATGGCTTGTTGCCGCGCTTCCACAATGACGGCACGCAGGTTGACCAGGAGATCGGCGACGCTGCCGGACTTATCCCCCGACGTAACAACGGTCGTGTCAGCGGCCAGCTTTTTGGAGGCTTGCTTTTTCATCCCGCCACGCCCCCGGTGATTTCACTGAGCAGGCCTTCGGTTTCTTGCTCCAGCGCCAGGATGTCGGCGCTGATCTGGGGCAGGGTGCGCAGCTCTGGCGGTTTGTAGAAGTGGCGGGTGAAGCTGATCTCGTAACCAATCTTGGTGTCGGCCTCGACGATCCAGGCATCGGGGGTGTAGGGCAGCACTTCGCGGCGGATGAAGGCTTCAATGCCGCCGGCTTCCAACAGGGGAATTTGCTCGTAGTCGCGCAGTTCGCTGTCGGGTTCGTATTCCACCACGCAGGGTTTGCCAGCCACTTGGGCTTCAAACAAGCCACGCAGTGGGTCGGGTTTGGTTTTGCCGACTTTGTGGATTTTTTTGATGACGCGGGGCGCGTCTTCCACGCGCCAGCTCACGGCGTTGATGATGAGCTTGAGGTCGGCGGCGCTGGGTTTGAGGCCGCGTTGTTTGAGGGTGGCATCCACCTTTTCCAGGAAAACGTTGTGGTCTTCAAACAGGCCCTCGCCCAAGGCTTCGCGCAACTGCGTGGCCACATCGACCAGCATGGCATCACGCCGCCAGGTGGATTCGCTCAGGAGCTTCCTTTTCTTGGCCTCGGGCAAGGCTTTTTTGGCTGCGCCATCGGTGCTGCCCGCGCCTTCTTCGTCTTCGGCCTCGGTTTCGGTGTCGGCCTTGCCCCAGCCGTGAACCATTTCTTCACACACCTTGTGGACGGAGGCGGGGTTTTCAAACAGGGCATCGCCGAGTTCGTAGTACAGCACGGTGCGCACGTCTTCGTCACCCGAGGCAAAGCGCAATGCCTCAATGCGCTGGCGGGTGAGCTGGCTGTGCAGGCGCAGCGGGCGTTCGACCTTGACCTTCCAGTAGCCAAAAGCGGCGTTGGGGAAGATTTTGGATTGCTCGGTTGGCTTGAAGTTGAGGAAGGTGTCGCAAATGCGCTGGATGTCATCGGCGGCCAGTTCACAGTTCTTCTTGCCCATGTTTTTGCGCAGCGGCTTGGACCATTGGGTGGCGTCAATGAGCTGCACCTGACCCTGGCGGGCCTCCGGTTTGCGGTTGGTGAGCACCCAAACATAGGTGGCGATGCCGGTGTTGTAAAACATGTTCAACGGCAGGGCGACGATGGCTTCCAGCCAGTCGCTCTCGATGATCCAGCGGCGGATGTTGCTTTCGCCCTGGCCGGCATCGCCAGTGAACAGGGACGAACCGTTGTGCACTTCGGCAATGCGGCTACCCAGTGGCGTGTCGTGTTTCATCTTGCTCAGCATGTTGGCCAGAAAGAGCATCTGGCCGTCGCTGGAGCGGGTGATGAGCGAATAGTCCGACTCACCGGCGTGCTGGATGACGAAGCGCGGGTCTTTCAGCTCCTTCTTGCCGCCCATGCGTTCCAGGTCGCTCTTCCAGCTTTTGCCGTAGGGCGGATTGGCGAGCATGAAATCAAACTCGCGGGAGCGAAAGGCATCATTGGCCAACGTGGAGTGCTCAGGGCCGCCGACAATGTTGTCGGCCGCGTCGCCATCGCCCTTGAGCAAGAGGTCGGCCTTGCAGATGGCGTAGGTTTCGGCGTTGATTTCCTGGCCATAGAGGTGGGTGGCGACTTGTTTGCCATGGGCCTTGGCAATCTGTTGCAAGGTTTCTTCCGCCACGGTGAGCATGCCGCCGGTGCCGCAGGCGCAGTCGTAGAGCAAGTAGGTGCCGGATTCGATCTTGTCGGCCACAGGCAGGAACATCAAGTTGGCCATCAGGCGAACGGCATCGCGGGGCGTCCAGTGTTCGCCAGCCTCTTCGTTGTTGTCCTCATTGAAGCGGCGCACCAGTTCCTCAAACATCGTGCCCATGGAGTGGTTATCCAGCGCAGGCAAGTCGCCCACCGCGTAGGGGCTGATGTTGATGTCTTTATCCAGAAACTTTTCATATATGGACTCCCCCACAAGGGCAAGAAACTGATTGATGTTTTGGCTGTTGGGGAATCGCCTGCAGTCGTATATCCGGCATCTGAGGTGGACTCTGTTGTGGTCCGTGCCAGCATGGAATCTGCTGGACCGGCGCGCC
>JBGSNW010000119.1:0-10647 GCA_041739435.1 Burkholderiaceae bacterium | reverse complement strand
TCGTCCGCAGGTGCCACATCGGCCGAACCGCTGCGTGAGCCGCTGTCGCTCGCCACAGGCACGGCCGCCGGTCGCACCACCGGTGGCGCATCCTCCCGCATGGCCTGCACTTCAGGGGGCAGGTCCTTGGGTTCGATCACCTGGGCGGGCGCCATCACGGTCAGCCAGTGGCAGATGTTTTCAAGCTGGCGCACGTTGCCCGGAAAACTGAATTGCCCCAGCCGGGCCAGCGCCGCATCCGAAATGCGCTTGGGCTCCACGCCGAGTTGTTTGGCGCTTTGCTGCAGGAAGTGGCGCGTGAGCATGGGAACGTCTTCGCGGCGCTCGCGCAGCGCCGGCAGCCGCAGGCGAATGACGTTCAGGCGGTGGAACAGGTCTTCGCGGAACACACCTTCCTTGACCCGCTGCTCCAGATCCTGATGGGTGGCGGCGATGACGCGCACGTTGGCCTTGACCGCGCTGTGCCCTCCCACGCGATAAAAATGCCCGTCGGACAACACCCGCAGCAGCCGCGTCTGCAGGTCGAACGGCATGTCGCCAATTTCGTCGAGAAACAGGGTGCCGCCGTCGGCCTGTTCGAAGCGGCCGCGCCGCATGGTCTGCGCACCCGTGAACGCGCCGCGCTCGTGGCCAAAGAGTTCGCTCTCCAGCAGGTCCTTGGGAATGGCCGCGGTGTTGATCGCCACGAAGGGGCCGTTGTTGCCCAGCTCGCCGCGCGGCGAGTGTTTGTGCAGGGCGCGGGCCACCAGCTCTTTGCCCGAGCCGGATTCGCCGGTGATCATCACCGTCACGTTGCTTTGCGACAGGCGGCCGATGGCGCGGAAGACGTCCTGCATGGCGGGCGCCTGTCCCAGCATCTCGGGCGTGTCGGCCAGGCGCTCCTCGGCCACCTCCTCGCGCTGGCTTTCCTCGACGGCACGGCGGATCAGTTCCACCGCCTTGGGCACATCGAACGGCTTGGGCAGGTATTCAAACGCGCCGCCCTGGAAGGCCGAAACGGCGCTGTCCAGGTCGGAAAACGCGGTCATGATGATGACCGGCAGGCCCGGGTGCCGGGCCTTGACCTTCTCGAGCAGTTCCAGGCCCGAACCGCCGGGCATGCGGATGTCGCTGACCAGCACCTGCGGGCCGTCCTCGTCGCTGCTGGTGTTCAGTGCCGCAAGCACTTCGCGCGGGTTGGTGAAGCTGCGCGTGGGGAGGCCTTCGCGCAGCAGCGCCTTCTCCAGAACGAAGCGGATCGATTGGTCGTCATCTACTATCCAGATCGGCTTCATGGGGTGGTCCGTGACCTTGGTGGTTGGCTGTTATGGCAGCGGAATCAGTATCTTGAAATCCGTCCGTCCGGGCGCGCTTTCGCATTCGATCAGGCCATGATGCTGCTGCACAAAAGTTTGTGCCAGTGTCAGCCCCAGCCCTGAACCCCCTTCACGCCCTGACACCAGGGGATAGAAGATGCGGTCCTTGATCGAGTCCGGCACGCCGGGCCCGTTGTCCATGACATGCAATTCCAGTGCCAGTCGATAACGCTGCTTGCCAAATGTCACCTGCCTGGCGATGCGCGATCGAAACGTGATCTGCGCGTCGCCCGCGGCCACGCGCTCGGCCAGCGCGGTGGCCGCGTTGTGCGCGATGTTGAGCACG
The DNA here is from genome assembly GCA_041739435.1 of Burkholderiaceae bacterium. Taxonomy (GTDB): domain Bacteria; phylum Pseudomonadota; class Gammaproteobacteria; order Burkholderiales; family Burkholderiaceae_C; genus PHCI01. The sequence goes on along the minus strand of JBGSNW010000119.1, from coordinate 9,006 downwards.
GCCTGAATGAGCTGTTCGCGGTCGCCGCGAAACTCGGGGATCGAGGTGTCGTAGTCGCGCACCACACGCAGGCCGCGGGGGAATTCGGCCAGGATGAGCGAACGCACCCGTTCGCACACCTCGTGAATATTCACGTCGCCCACCACGTGCGGCCGGCGGTGTGGGGCCAGCAGCCGGTCGACCAGCGTTTGCAGCCGGTCGGCCTCGTGGATGATGACCTGCGTGTATTCGGTGAGTTCGCGCGACTCGATTTCCATCTGCAGCAATTGCGCCGCGCCGCGGATGCCCCCCAGCGGGTTCTTGATCTCGTGCGCGAGATTGCGGATCAGCTCCTTGTTGGCCTGCGCCTGGTCAATCAGCCGCTCTTCGCGGTCCTGGCGGGACTGCGCCTCCAGGGGCAACAACTCAATGATGATTTCACCGGACTTCTCGGTCTGCGCCACCACCACATGCACGGGCAGCGGCTCGTGGTTCAGCCTTTTGAGCCAGGCGTCGTAGCGCAGCGCGGCAAACTCGTTGCTGCCCGCGCCCTCCAGCGCGTTGCGCAACAGAACGGGTTCGGTAAAGGCTTCGGGAAAGTCCGAGCCCTCGATGGTGCGACGCGAGGTGCCCACGGCGTCTTCTAGGGCGGCGTTGGCAAAAACCACACGCCCATCCACTCGCACCACCGCCACCAGCGTGGCGAGCATGTCGAAGGCCTGGAACGGAGAAGCGGGAAGCAGGGGCTTTTTCAAGCGGCCTATTTTGACGTAGAAGCGGGAGGGCTCAGGCGACCCAGCTCCCGGCGAATCCCGGCGATGTCGCTTTCGGTGCGGTCCAGCTCGGCCTTCATGGCCGCCACGCGGTCCAGATACTTCTGGTAGTTGCGGCCTTCGCTGCCCTGCTTGTCGGGCTCGCCGTTGTTGTATTCCTTGCGCAGTTCGGCCTGGCGTGCTTCGGCTTTCCTGAGCTCGGACTCCAGAATCGCCCGGGCGTCGGCATCGCGGTTGCGCTGTTCGGCGCCGTCCACGCGATCATTCCCTTGTGTTCCGCTGGCCTTTCGGGCCGGCGTGGTGGCAGTGGCGGGCTTGGTGCCCTGGATCACCGTGATGTTGCCGCCCTCCATGGGCTTGCAGCCCCGGGCCTTCGCATCGGCCGCGTTGTTGGTGTATTCGTTGCCACACCGGAAAATGCGCTCTTGCGCAAGGGCGCTGGTGGACTGCAACGCGGCGATCACGAAAACGGCAAAAACGTGCTTCATGCGGATTCTTCCCCTCGCGAACATGCAGGGAGTGTATTTAAGTATCGCCCAATCCCCGGGCATCGCCAAGCGCGCAGCATATCCACAAAAAAAAGGACGGCCGAAGCCGTCCTTTGGGGTGTCACTGGACTGCGAAACTCAAAGCGAGTAGTACATGTCGTATTCGACCGGATGCACCGCCATGCGAAAGCGCGTGACTTCCTGCATCTTCAGGTCGATGTAGGCGTCGAGCATCGAGTCGGTGAACACGCCGCCCTTGGTCAGGAAGGCACGGTCCTTGTCGAGGGCTTCCAGCGCCTGGTCGAGGCTGTGGCACACGGTGGGCACCAGCGCGTCCTCTTCGGGCGGCAGGTGGTACAGGTCCTTGGTGGCGGCTTCGCCAGGATGGATCTTGTTTTCCACACCATCCAGGCCGGCCATCAACAAGGCCGAGAAGCACAGGTACGGATTGGCCAGCGGATCGGGGAAGCGGGCCTCGACACGACGGCCCTTGGGGTTGGCCACGTACGGGATGCGGATCGAGGCCGAGCGGTTCTTGGCGGAATAGGCCAGCTTGACCGGCGCCTCAAAGTGCGGCACCAGGCGCTTGTAGCTGTTGGTGCCGGGGTTGGTGATGGCGTTCAGGGCGCGTGCGTGCTTGATGATGCCGCCGATGTAGTACAGGGCGAAGTCACTCAGGCCTGCATAGCCGTCACCAGCGAACAGGTTCTTGCCGTCCTTCCAGACGGATTGGTGCACGTGCATGCCGGAGCCGTTGTCGCCCGCATAGGGCTTGGGCATGAAGGTGGCCGTTTTGCCATAGGCGTTGGCCACGTTCCAGACCACGTATTTCAGCATCTGCGTCCAGTCGGCGCGCTGAACCAGCGTGCTGAACTTGGTGCCGATTTCATTCTGACCCGCGCCCGCCACCTCGTGGTGGAACACTTCAACCGGGATGCCAAGCGATTCGAGAATCAGGGACATTTCGGCGCGCATGTCCTGCGTGCTGTCCACCGGGGGCACCGGAAAGTAGCCGCCCTTGACCGTGGGGCGATGGCCGCGGTTGCCGCCTTCGAGCTTGTTGCCGCTGTTCCAGGGGGCTTCGTACTCGTCGATTTCGTACATCACCTTGCCGGGCTCGTTGCTCCAGCGCACGCCGTCGAAAATGAAGAATTCGGGTTCCGGTCCGAAGTAGGCGGTATCGCCCAGGCCAGAGGCCTTCAGAAAGGCTTCAGCGCGGCGCGCGATGGAACGCGGGTCGCGGTCATAGGCCTTGCCGTCGCCTGGTTCGAGCACGTCGCAGGTCAGGAACAGCGTGGTTTCTTCATAAAACGGATCGATGTTGGCGGTGCTGGGGTCCGGCATGAGCAGCATGTCGGAGGCTTCAATGCCCTTCCAGCCGCCGATGGAGGAGCCGTCGAAGGCATGCCCGTCGCTGAACTTGTCTTCGTTGAACGCCGAGATCGGCACGGTCACGTGCTGCTCTTTGCCGCGGGTATCGGTGAAGCGGAAATCAACGAACTTGACTTCGTTTTCCTTCACCAGTTTCATCACGTCTGCGACGGTCTTTGCCATCAGGTTTCTCCTGTTTGGATGGTTGCTAGAAATAGGGGACGAGAAGGGAATGCAGTTTTTGTGCCAAACGTGGTGCATTCACGTCGCGGCATCGCGGGCTATTTTGCCCCGAGAAGTGCTCTCTATTCGGTCTGAACCACCCCACAGGAGGCCCAAAATCTCAAAATGCCCAGAATGCACAATGTTGGTGCATTCTGCCAATGCATTAATTTGGTGCATTCATGGACGCACCAATTCGGGGCCAATTTCCGCGCCGAACGGCACCAGGCCCTGCCGCAAGGCCTGATAGGCCGGCTCCACGGCTTCACGCTCCCCCTTGACGCCGAGTTCGACATGCCGCCCGTATTGCGGGTGATCGACGCTGGGCAGGCTGAACACCTTGACGCCCGTGTGGTCGCGTTCGATGGCCTGCATCAGGGGCGTCAGCGTGCCTTCCAGGGCGCCGTAGATGATCACCGACTTCTCCACCTGCACCGCCACGTGGAACAGGTGTGGGTAATGCGTGTCCAGCACCCAGGCCATCATGGGCCAGGCCATGACCGGGAATCCTGGCACGAAGTGGACACCCCTCGGCTCCCGCGCGCCCTGGGGCGCGGCGGGGCTGGCACAGAAGAATCCGGGAATCTGGTTGTAGGGGTTGGGAATGATGCAACAGCCCACGGGAAACACGCCCATGTTGAGGCGGTGCAGGTTTTCGGGGCGGTCCGGGTCGTAGACGGTGCCCTGCTCGCGGGCCATGGCCTCCATGCGCGCATGGATCAGCTGCGCCGCTTCGGGGTGCAGGGCCAGATCCACCCCCAGCGCATTGGCCGCGCACTGGCGGGTGTGGTCGTCGGGCGTGGCGCCAATGCCGCCGCAGGAAAACACCACCCCACCCGAGGCCAATGCCCGTTCCAGCGCCGCGGTGATGCGGGCTGGCGAATCGCCCACGTATTCGGCATGGCTCAATGGCAGGCCACGCTCCCCCAACAGCTCGATGCACTTGGCCAGGTGCTTGTCGGCCCGCTTGCCGGAGAGGATCTCGTCGCCAATGATGAGAATGGAAAAATCTGGTCGGGTTGAAGGATTCATGGGGGCGGCAAGGCGTTGGATTCATCGGGCAGGGCCAGCGTGGGCGGCTCCGGCGACACCGGCAGCGGCGTCACGACCACCTGGGCGACTTCAGCGCGCAGCTTTTCGAGCGCCGACAAGCAGAAGTGCGAGAACCACAGCGCCGAAAAAGCGAACACCAGCGTGTAAATCCAGATGGCCAGCGGGACGAGGATCACAAAGGCCGCGGCAAACAGCGCACCCGACGCCCACACCAGGCTGGGCGCGGCCCCCAGGTAACCCGTCAGAATGCCAATGCCCAGCAGCGAACCCCGGTAGCGACGGAAAATCTCGCGCCGCTCGTCGGCACTGGCGTGGTCGGCCAGGGCATCGTAGGACATCACGCGGTAGGTGAGCCAGCCCCAGATCAGGGGCGGCAACACCAGAATCAAGGGTGGCACCAGCCACAGGGGAACGGACACCACCAGGGCGATCAGCGCCAGCAGGGTCGACCCCAGCGACCACAACACGCTGGCCGCCAACGAGCCGCCCTTGCGCCGCTCCAGCGCCGCAAACCGCCGCTCGGCCACCAGCGCAACCAGGGCCGGCGCCATGGCCACGGCCACCACCAGCAGCGACACCACCACGATCAGGGGTGTGACGGTGAAAATCACGATCAGCGGCGCGAGCGCGGTCTTGAGGGAACCCGCCCCCATGTTCTCCAGCCAGCCCCACAGGGTCTGCACGACCGCCCAGGAGTCCAGCAGCGAGCGCACCTGTTCGACCGCCGCGTCCCAGTAAAAATACCCTACCCCCAGTGACAGCGCGACCGTCAGGACCAGCGGCAGGAACGACAGCGCGATCACACGCGGATGCAGGCAATAGGCCGCGGCGCGCCAGAACGAGTCAAACAGCAGGTTCATGCGCAGAGCATACCCGTGATCGATCGAACAACCACAGGCCGACACGCCTCCGTAACGTCTCCCGGCCGGTTCAGGCGCAAGGCGGACGCCTCAATCTCAATGTGTGGCAATCCACGCCTTGAGGTCGGGGTGGTTGCGCAGCGTTTCAAAACAAAAGCCTTTTTCCTTGAGCCCCACGATCAGGGGCTCAAGCACGGCGGGCGCCCACGGGTCCTTGCGCGACCGAACGCCCAGGTGCGCCAGCAGGATATCGCCCGGTTTGATGTCGCGCAGGGCTTTTTTCAGCAGCGCATCGTTGCTGAATTTTTCGCTCGGCAGCTCGTCCCCGAGATATCCCGCGGGCGCCCAGCCCACATGCCGGTAGCCACACGCCTGTGCCGCGGCGAGCAACTTCGCAGAGGTCTTGCCTGGCGCACGGAACAGCGGCAGGGGCCTGGCGCCGGTGAAGTCTTCAAGCCGCTCGGCCGCGTAGGCAATGTTTTCGCAATACTTTTTCGCCTCCCAGGTGAAGTCCCGCCCGGCAAAAGCGCCTTCGGTCGGTTGCATGCGAAAGCGCGCTGCCACACCACGTTCGTCGCCCCGCCAGTACACATGGTCATAGGTGTGCGAGGCAAACTCATGGCCTTCGGCGGCTCGCGCCTTCCACCAGCCCGCCCAGTGGTTGCCCAGGCTGCCGTCACCCACGGCGGTGCGCTCGTTGGCGGCAAAAAACGTGACTTTGACGTTCTGCCGCCGCAGCACGTCGGCGATCAACGGCGCCACTTCCATGTGCCCCGTGTCAAAAGTCAGGTACAACGGTTTTTCACAAACATTTTGGACCTTAGCCCCCGTCAAATGGACGAAGTTTGCTATTAAAATAGCAGCAAACAGTCGCTTGCCAACGCGGGGCATGATCGAGTATGCAGACGCCATGGGGTGAGTTTCCTTCCGTGCGCTTGCGCGCCCAACGCGGGATGACGCCGCACAGTTTGCCATTGGTCGACACGTCCAGGCAATCCAACCTACCGATCCCGTACCATGCCGCCATGGACCTGATCGAAGTCAATGGCGTGCGCCTGGAAGTCCAAACGGTCCCGGCGCCCGTTGGTGCGCCACCCCGCGCACCCATCGTTTTTTTGCACGAAGGCCTGGGGTCGGTGGCCATGTGGCACGCGCGCGACGGTTTCTGGCCAGCCCGGGTGTGCGAGGCCACCGGTCGCGCCGGGGTGGTTTATTCGCGCCGCGGCTATGGGGCATCAGACCCGGTGCCCGAGGTGCGGGGCCCGTCGGCCCTGTGCGATGGCCAGCGCATCGGCCGGCTGCTGCCGGACTACATGCACCATGAGGCCTGGGAGGTTTTGCCCGGCCTGCTTCGCACACTGAGCCTGGAGCGCCCCGTTCTGCTGGGCCATTCGGACGGCGCCAGCATCGCCCTGCTACACGCCAGCCGCCACCCGGTTGCCGCCTGCGTGGTGATGGCACCGCACGTGAAGGTCGAGCCGATCTCGCTGCAGTCGATCGAGCAGGCGCGCCTTGCCTTTGAAAGTGGCGCCTTGCGCCAGCGGCTGGTGCGCTTTCATGCCGACGTGGACGGCGCCTTCTGGCAGTGGAACGACGTGTGGCTGAGCGAGGCATTCCGCAGCTTTGACATCCGTGCCGAATGCCGCCACATCACCGCGCCGCTGCTGGCCCTTCAGGGCATGGACGATGCATATGGCACCATGGCGCAAATCGACGAGATCGCCCCGTTGAACGGCGCCATCACAAGGGAAAAGCTGCCCCGCTGCGGCCATTCGCCCCACCGGGACCAGCCTGCGCGCACCACGACGCTGGTCACGCACTTTCTGGCCACGCAGCCCTGAAGTTACGGCTGCGTGCTCAGGGCACCAGCCGCGCCCGATCGGCCTCGGTCAACCAGCGCCACTGGCCGGGCGCCAGATCGGGCGGCAAGGCCAGCGTGCCAATCTGCGAGCGATGCAGCCCCTCGACCCGGTTGCCCACTGCGGCCAGCATGCGCTTGACCTGGTGGTATTTGCCTTCAGTGAGTGTCAGTTTCAGCGCATGGGGCGCCGTGGCCTCGCACGCGGCGGCCCGCACCGGGGCCGGATCGTCGTCCAGCACCACGCCCGCCAGCAGGCGCCGGACCTGGTCGTCCGTGATTTCGTGCTTGAGCGTCACCTCGTAGATTTTGGGCACGTGATGGCGCGGAGAACTCATCCGGTGGATGAACTTTCCGTCGTCGGTCAAGAGCAGCAGGCCGGTGGTGTCCTGGTCCAGCCGCCCCACGGCCTGAACACCCTGCACAGCCCCTTTCTGGGGCCGAAGCCGCAAAGGACTGGGCAGCAGCGTGTAAATACTGGGCCAGGCCGAGGGCTTTTGCGAACACTCCGTGCCCGCCGGCTTGTTCAGCATCAAGTACGCCGGGGCGTGGTATTCCCAGTCCACGCCCTGAACCATAAACCGCAGACCCACCGGCGCCAGCAACGCTGCGGGGTCGGTTTGCGTGCGCCCACCCACGGCCACATGCCCCTGTTGCACCAGTCCGGCACAAACCCGGCGCGTGCCAAACCCCTGACTGAACAGAATTTCCTGCAATTCAAGCAACTTCATCCCCGGATTGTCGCGGAATACCAACGCTCTATTGCCCAACTAGTTGGCAGATTCGTCGACTTCGAGCGTGTAAGCCACAAGTTCCTGTAACTACCGCACACCCACCGCTGTAATCGGTTGTTACACTGAGCCGAAATCAAGGGGGTTCGATTGACCACGTATTCCGGGGGACTGTTGCTGGGGCTGGCTGCCACGCTGCTGAGTTGCATGTTGCTCGGTGGGCTGGGCCATGCCTGGTGGCTGCGACGCCAGGCCCGTTTGCGCCGCCGCATCCCCCTGCGCTGGCCCCTGAGCCCACGCGTGCTCGCCAACAGTGAAGAACGCCGCGTCTGGCGCTGGCTGGCCCGCGCATTCTTTGACCACCATGTGATGATCAAGATCCCGGTTACCCGCTTCACGCTGCCGCGCAGCAAGGAGACCGGCCTGCACTGGTATGAGATGCTCAGCGGCGTTTACTGCACTTTCACCGTCTGCGCCTCGGACGGTCACGTGATCGGCTGCGTGGACGTGCCCGGCCGGTTTGGCCTGGCCCGCAAGAACCAGAAACTCAAGCAGACGCTGCTCAACCAGTGCGGCATCGCCTACATCGTGGTCGAATCCGACAACCTGCCGCGCCTGCCTGACATCCGGACCGAATTCCTGGGCGAAATGGCCTCCATGACGCGCGACCGCGAGCGCGACGAAGCCGCCATCGCCGAGGCCCGCACCAACCTTCGCGCGTCCCTGATGCGCCAGCGCCAGACCCGTCACAGCGACCTGAGCCCGCTGACGGGCGATTCGGGCTCCGGCGCCGACTCCAGCACCTTTGCGGATTCCACCACAGGCGGCTCCCAGTTCTCGCCCTCTCAGTGGCGGCAGCAAGACTCGTTCGTTGCCCCCCTGGACAGCCGCAAGGGCGAACTGCGCTGATTCTGCAGCCACAGGTGTTCAGGCCGCCAACCGCTGCCCGAACCGCCCCGCCCCACTCAAGCCGATGATCAGCCGCTGCGTGGCCCGCGTGGCGCCCACGTAAAACAGCTTGGCCTCTTCGCGCTCGTCTTCACCCGGGGCGGGCATGTGGCCCGCGCCCACCATTGCCACCACCGGGAACTCCAGCCCTTTGCTGGCGTGCAGGGTCAGCACCTTGATGGTGTCGGCGGCAGGGTTGAAGCTGCCGGCACCTCTGCGCACCTGGTGCGGCAGGCCACGCTGGCGCAGCACGCCAGCACATTCGTCCATTTCGCTGTAGTGCCGGCAGAGGATGGCCATGTCGCCCCAGGCGTGGCCTTCCTGATGGGCAGAGCCCAGGAGCTCGGCCACACGCGTGGCTTCGGCTCGCAGGCTGGGCAGGCGGATGATGAGCGGCGCTTCGCCCTCGCGCCCGCAGCTCACGGGCTTGAGCATGGGGATGCCGTCTTCGTCCTTGTCTTCGGCGGCTAACAGGCGATCCGGCGCCGGGCCGCCCCAAGCGGGATCAGCCCCCTCGGGGGGCAGCGACCCGCGCAGCGGCGGAGCGTGGGGGTACATGTATTCAGCGGCCACGAGGCTGGCGGTTTGCAGGATCTGCCGCGTGTTGCGGTAGTTGATCTTGAGGATGGTGGTGCGCCCCTGCGCCTGGATGCCCACGCTCTTGAAGCTGAACTGCTTGCTGCGGCTGCGCTCGTAGATGCTCTGCGCGTCGTCGTACAGCAC
>JBGSNW010000094.1:0-2138 GCA_041739435.1 Burkholderiaceae bacterium | reverse complement strand
CGCCCGCCAGGTGGACAACCGGCTCGACCGCCCCGAAATCCTGGAGGCACTCGCGCAAGCCGGTGGCCTGGGCACGCGCCTGGCCGGTGGCGTGGTCATGCACGGCGGCTTCTTCCTGGGCCCGGGCGATTTTTACGAACGCCTGCGCACCATGCCGGCCCAGGATCTGGCCAAGATCGACATGACGCGCATCGACTTCATCAACCAGCTCTACGGCCAGAGCCAGCTCAAACGCGCCCAGCGCGCCAAGGCGCGCTTCATGAACACCACCATGATGGTCACGCTGCTGGGCGCGGCCGTGTCCGATGCGCTGGACACCGGGCAGGTCGTCTCGGGCGTGGGCGGGCAATACAACTTTGTGGCCATGGCCCACGCATTGCCCGACGCGCGCTCCATTCTCATGCTGCGCGCCACGCACGAACACAAGGACGGCGTGCGCAGCGCCATCGTCTGGAATTACGCACACGCCACCATCCCGCGGCACCTGCGCGACATCGTGATCACCGAATACGGCGTGGCCGATCTGCGCGGCCAGTCGGACGGCGAGGTGGTCAAGCGCCTGATCGCCATCGCCGATTCGCGCTTCCAGGCTGATCTGGTGGCGCAGGCACAGGCCGCGGGCAAGCTGGAAGCCGGCTACACCGTGCCCGAACGCTACCGCCAGAACCTGCCCGAGATGCTGGACGCCCGATTGCACCCCTGGAGCCAGGCCGGATTGCTGCCCGACTTCCCCTTCGGCACCGACCTGACCGCCGACGAGCTGCACATCGTCCGCGCCCTGAAACGCATGAAGCGCGCCACCGAGCACCCGGTAGAGCTGGTGACGATGGTGATGAAAAGCCTCTGGGAAAACCGCGAGGCGCCCGAACCCTATCTGGCACGGCTCGGGCTGGAAGACGCCACCAACTTCAAGAAAATGTTCATTCGCAAGCTGTTTGCAGGCAACCTGTAAATCGGGAGCCAGGCCATCGGTTGCCGCTGCGGGGCCGATCCGGATGCCGCCGCGGCAACGGATCCTGTTGGGCCGAGAAGTTGAGCCCGGTATATAAACCGGCAATGATCATCACGCCGCCCATGTCTTCGGAACGCGCCCGCGAGATCGCATCGGGTTTCGACCTGCGCGCGCTGCCTGCGGATTTTTATGCGAATCCCTATCCGGTGTACGCGGCGCTGCGCGAGACCGAGCCGGTGAAACGCCTGCCGGACGGTGCGTATTTCCTCACGCGCCACGCCGACCTCGTGGCGGTGTACCGGGACGCCCACCACTTCAGCTCCGACAAACACGTCGAATACGCCCCCAAGTACGGCGTGGGCTCGCCGCTTTTCGAGCACCACACCACCAGCCTGGTGTTCAACGACCCGCCGTTGCACACGCGGGTGCGCGGCCTGCTCATGGGCGCGCTCACGCGACGCGCCATTGCCGACATGGAGCCCGGGCTGGTCGCGCTGGTGGACCGCTTGCTCGATGGCATCGAAGCGCGCGGCGGCGATCTGATCGAGGACTTTGCCTCGGCGATTCCCGTGGAGATCATCGGCAACCTGCTGGACGTGCCCCACGCCGACCGCGCGCCGCTGCGCGGCTGGTCGCTGGCCATTCTTGGCGCACTGGAGCCCGCCCTGACGCCGGACCAGCTGGCGTTGGGCCAGCGCAGCGTGACCGAATTTCTGGGTTACCTGAAAGGGCTGGTGGCCGAGCGCCGAAAGCACCCCGGCGACCCGGCGCGCGACGTGCTCACCCGCCTGATTCTGGGTGAGGCCGATGGCGCACAGCTCAGTGAAACCGAACTTCTGCAGAACTGCATTTTTCTGCTCAACGCCGGGCACGAGACCACCACCAACCTGATCGGCAATTCGCTGGTGGTTCTGCAGGAATGGCCTGGCGAAATGTCCCGGTTGCTATTGAATTTGAAGCAAACTATTGCCACTCCACGGGGGGAAGAGGTCATTTTGACCCCTGCTGTCGATGAATTCCTGCGGTTTGAGTCGTCCAACCAGTTGGGCAACCGCCGGGCACTGGTGCGCTGCGAGGTGGGCGGCACCGTGCTGGAGGCTGGCGCATTGGTCACGCTCTGCATTGGCGCGGCCAACCGCGACCCGGCGCAGTTTGCCGCGCCCGACGTGCTCGACCTGACCCGCGA